>JAWKUA010000013.1 GCA_041398785.1 Planctomycetaceae bacterium
TCCTTCACCGCCGATTCCATCCACGCGCTGGTCGTCGGCAGACCGTCGCGGCGGTAGCGTTCGTAGTTCATCCGGGATTCGTTGTGTTCCAGGTAGCCGACTTCCAGGCGGAGGCGTTCCCGCGGATCATCGTCCGTTGCATTCGGAGGTGGTTCGCCGATGTGCTGCTGATACAACTTCAACTCGTCAATCACGCCAGCCACCTTGCCCTGCCACGCGCGAATCATCCAGTCGCAGTAGGCTGACCATGCCTGATCGGTTTTTCCCAGGCAGGCAACCGAGGCATTGAACAGGTGGCTCACCGCGTGAACGAAGTCCAGCACCGGAACATAGTTTTTGAAATGCGTCCGCTGAATCTTCCAGTTGCTGGGCAGACCGTCGCCCACGAAGGCTTTGCGGGGAGCTTCGTCGAACCGGCGACGTGATCGGGTTCATTCATGCCGATGACTGGCTGGCGGACGATGGTGTACTGAACAAAGTTGCAAAGGCGCTCGCTGATGATTCGATCGACGGCGTCTACGGTGACCTGCGGTATGTTGACGCAAGGGATCCTCACGTTATCCGACGACATTGGCGCGCCGGCGAGTACGACGTTTCGAAACTGCGTTTCGGATGGATGCCTCCACATCCGACTGTCTATCTGCGCCGCTCGTGCTACGAGCAGTTCGGTGCGTTCAATCTCAGCATGAAGACTGCAGCAGACTATGAATTGCTGGTCAGAATGCTGGTTAAGCACCAAATCAAGATGAAGTACATTCCTCACGTGATGGTCAAAATGCGGTCTGGCGGTGCCAGCAACGCTTCGCTGCGGAACCGTCTGAACGCCAATCGCGACGATCGGCTCGCGTGGTCAATGAACGGCCTGACACCGCCGTTTGCTCTGAGGTTCACGAAGCCTGTCAGAAAACTTGGCCAGTACTTCATTCGAAAGCCGCGTTTCACCGGAGTCGAGTCTTAAACGCGATGCGGCATCTCCCTGAGGACGTTGCCATCGTGCGGTAGGAGCAGCAGCCTTAAGAGCTCAACTCACGGAATCAGTTGTAGTTGGGCGACCCGATGGTTAACGTGGATACCGTGCCCGGTACGCTATGCTGTCGACACCGTGTCTGATTGTTCGCGGCACATTTTCCCCATGCCGTAACTCACATCGCAGGCTTGAGTGATTGTTACTGACTCGGGCGGTCTGCAGGAAGAATCGACAGCACTTGGTGTGCCCTGCCTGACGATGAGAGAAAACACTGAACGTCCGATCACAGTGGACGAAGGAACAAGCACGCTGTGCGGATCATCAGCAGAGGCACTGTACCGTCACCTGCACGAAGTCATTGACGGGAGATACAAGGTTGGAAAATGCCCCGAGCTTTGGGACGGCAAGGCCGCTGAACGGATCGTCACCGGGCGGTACCCGGAGTCTTGCGATAAGATTCAATCGCCGCCTGTCTCTGGATGTCGGTTCGAAACCGAAATTGCAGACTGGTATCGACGGCGGCAACGCCCCGTACGTCGGAATTGTGAAAATACTAATGAAGGGGAAGAAGTGCCACGTGTGAGAATTGACAGAGTGCACGCAGATGGCTAAAGATGGGTTACTTTGGGGGTTCCGGAATCCGGTGACTGAAGAGTAACATCTACGTCGCCGCTTCCTCGGTTGTTCGCATTCTTGTTTTCCAATTGTGGAGAATGTGAGGATCATGAGTTTCTCGTCGCTCCTGTTCTGCCATTGCCTGCTTCGTCGTTGCCTGACAGCGGTCAGGTCAGTGCGGATCTTATTTTGAATCTGTCGGGGAATGTTGGCAGCAATGTCGTCAACTGGAACGCGACTGGTTCTATCACCGTTACGCAATTCACAATGGCCACCTCCTGAACGGCAGCGGCAGCACCGGTGGCCGGTAGTTGGAGCGCAGTTTCGACAATAACCTCGGTGACTTGATTCAGGATGGTGTGGCCAGCGAAACCAACCGGCCTACTCCCGGATTCTCCTATCGAGTCAACGGCACTCAGTTTGCCGAGTTATTCCAAATTGACTTGCTTCGCACCAGCGCCTCCTGGTGGCGACGATATTGAGCCAGATGTATCCGGGACGGTTGACTATCCGGAGCTGATGGCTGGCGATGTGGTATCGTGGACCGGCTCGGGGTCGTTCATGTTGGACAACTCGACCTACGATACGTTCTTCATCGGCGGGAGCACTGGTATGGCAACGCTTGACGGCGGAAATTACGTCGTCAACGTCGCCGAAGCTGTGGCCGTACCGGAACCAGGTTCACTCGCGTTTCTGGGCTGCCTGATTCCGATTTGGTTTCTCTGTCGACGGCGGAGGATGCAGGCGTCGAACTGAACACATAAGGAATAGTTCGTGTTGCTCCGGGCTGACGGTGTTGCAGGCGTTTGCGTCTCATCGAGTTGGACAGAGTAGTGTCACCTCTGGTCATGGCCCGCTGAAATGGCCTGCGTTTGATTGAATGTGGGCTTGATTTTCATCGCCACTGACTCGCTCGTCAGTGGCTTTTTCGTCTGACTCGTCGGACGGCAGCGCGGGTGTGCAGCGGTCCGCGGCAGCAGCATTTCAACAGGGCCGACTGCTGCCGGTCTTCCGGAAGGTCGAGGCGGTGCCGACGGTCGAACTCTGGAGTCACGTCGTAGTCTGTCACGAATGGTGCTGACGTTTCGGAACGAACTTCGACAGGACGGGACGTCAGCGATGTGGCTGAACGCTGATGCCTGGAGGGCAGGCAAAGTGTCAGCAGGAGTCGGCGACCTTTGGTGGCACGCGTTCCGTGTCTGCAGCCAGCAGGCCCACAGGTGCGACGCAACATCGCCCCCTCCAGGTCTGGGTCAGCGATTCGACGGCACTCCGATCGCTCACGCCACCGGCCAGCGATACGCCGGCCCGCCGCGCCTGAAATGCATATGGACAAACACCTCATTTGCCTGATGATCCCTATATTGCCGTCTCGACAGGTTAGGCTGTGCCTCCAGGCGAATCGCCGTTACCCCGGCAGACGCTCATGAGGTCGAGTCGTTTTACTCTGCCGCAGCAGGTCACGCAGGTGGTGGCAGGCGTTGCGGGTCACGCAGCCGGTGAGCTTGTGTTGCTGCATCGCCCCTGGCTACCGGAGAACGCTCGGAAGTACACGCAGGAGTTGAGACCGGCTGGGTCTCTTCGGCGGGCGCGCTGTCACTCGTTTTGAAGAGATGCTTGCGCTAGATCACAGGCTGTCGCCGTGCAGTGGCAACAGTCAATGGGACGGCGGCTCTTGAGGTCTGTCTGCACCTTGCCGGAGTTCAGCCGCAAGACGAGGTCATCTGTCCGTCACTGACCTTTGTCGCCACGGCGAACGCTATTTCGCACTGCGTCGCGGTGCCGCATTTCGTTGACGTGTGTCCGCGGCGGCTGGGGCTGGATCTGAGAAACTGCGGGGTCGGTTGCAGCAGGTCGTCGCACCCGGAGCCAACGGACCGGTGAATCGCGAGACCGGTCGGCGCGTGGGCGGTCTGTCCCATGCACTGTCTGGGGCATCCTGTCGACATGGACGGTCTCCTCGATGTCTGTCAGCGGTTTGGCATTCCGCTTGTGGAAGACGCTGCTGAGTCGCTTGGTTCGTACTACCGGGAACGCCACACCGGTCGGTTTGGACTCGTGTCCGCGATAAGCTTCAACGGCAACAAGATCGTAACAACCGGTGGCGGCGGAACGATCACGACCGACGATGAACAACTGGCGGATCGTGCGAAGCACCTGACAACAACCGGCAAGGTTCCTCACGCGTGGGAGTTTTATCACGATTCCGTTACTGCAGAACTTTCGCATACCGAATCTCAACGCCACTGGCTGGGAGTCGCGCAGCTTGAGGTGCTCGATGACATCGTTGAAGCGAAGCGGCAGCTAGCCGATCGATACCGGGAAACGTTCTTATCCTGATGGCGTTCACTCCTTAGCGAACCGTCGGACAGCCGCAGCAGCTACTGGCTGAACGCCATCGTCCTCGACGCCGACGACCGTGACACGCGCGTTACGACTCTGCGTGAGTTGAACAACGCTGGCTACCAGTCCAGGCCGCTCTGGCAGCCGATGCACACTCTTCCGATGTACGCAAACTGTCCGCGGAGCGACCTGTCCACAACGGAATCGCTCTATCGCCGAGTCATCAACATTCCGAGTTCAGCGGATCTGATCCTGAACTCAAACGACGGAAGTGACCGAAATCGGAAATGACAGACGCGTCGGATCTCCCAGTCGTCGTTGTTGGTTTCGGCGGTCACGGACGAGTCGTCGCCGACGCATTGCGGACCAGTGGTCGGACAATCGCAGCCGCCACGGACCTGCACCCTGACCCGACTCTGTCCGGGAAGTTGGGCGTCGACATCATCACCGACGACGAAATGTGCGAGCGGTTTGACGCCTCCTCGGTAGAACTCGCATTGGGAATTGGATCCATCTGGCCGGGAACTGAAGATTCAACACGGTGCCGCGTCGCTCGGACGCTGACCGGATTGGGGTATCGTTTCACCGGCTTTCGTCATCCTGCGGCGTGGGTTTCGGCAATGGCCGCCATCGACACGACGGCTCAGATTCATGCGGGGGCGGTTGTGCAAACTGGTGCAACGATCGGCGAGCACGTGATTGTGAACACACGTGCTTCCGTTGATCACGACTGCCGTGTGGAGGCGTTTGCCCATATCGGACCGGCCGTCACGCTGTCGGGAGATGTTTGTGTCGGTCGCGGAAGCCATCTTGGCACCGGAAGCTGTGTGATTCAGGGAGTCACGCTGGGACCCGCATGTTTTGTAGCGGCTGGTGCGACTGTTGTTTCCGATGTGCCGGCGGGGCAGTATGTTCGCGGAACTCCGGCCAGGGCGTTTCAACCTTCCGGACCGCACGCGGCGCGATTTGGCGGCGCATAACACCTGAGGAACCTGAGAAGGCTCATGCACTCTGATCAACTGCTGCATTTGATTGACCGCAGCGCGCCTCTGTTTAAGGAAGAACTCAGAATTCACGGCGCGGCGATCCGAACGCAGATTGCTGAATCCCGCTTTCTTGTCGTGGGTGGAGCCGGGTCGATCGGCAGCGCGGTGGTGCGCGAGCTGTTCGCCCGGGGGCCGCGGGCGCTGCACGTCATTGACACGTCGGAGAACAATCTGGCGGAGCTGGTCCGTGATCTGCGGTCGTCGCTGGGTTACATCGAGGGTGATTTCCACGCCTATTGTTTTGATGTTCTGGGACCGGAATTTGACGCGTTTGCCCGGCATGTGCAGACGGAAGGACACGGCTACGACTATGTGCTGAACTTCTCGGCATTGAAGCACGTCCGCAGTGAAAAAGATCCGTTCACGCTGATGCGGCTGATTGATGTCAACATCTTTCTGACCAGGAAGCTGCTCGATTTCAGCCGGTCCATTGGGGCTCGGAAGTTTTTCTGTGTTTCGACCGACAAGGCGGCGAACCCTGTCAATATGATGGGCGGTTCCAAGCGGATTATGGAAATGTTTCTGCTGGGCGAAGACAGTACCACCGCGGTCTCGACCGCTCGCTTTGCCAATGTGGCCTTTTCGGACGGATCGCTTCCATTTGCGTGGACTCAGCGGATTCTGAAACGCCAGCCGATCGCCGCTCCCAATGACATTCGCCGTTACTTTGTCACAGCCCAGGAGGGAGCTCATCTGTGCCTGTTTTCCATATTGCAGGGGCAGGATCGCGAAATCTATTTTCCAAAACTCAGTGCCAATCTGCACTTGATTACATTTGCGGCAATGGCGGAGCGTTATCTGCAGTCGATTGGTTATGAACCCGTGTTGTGCGACACCGAAGACGAAGCACGTTCGCGTGTGGAAGAACTGGCCGCGGCGAAGAAGTGGCCATGTCACTTCTTCACAACCGACACAACGGGTGAGAAGGATTTTGAAGAATTCTATACCGAGTCAGAACAAGTTGACTGGGATCGGTACTCCGAGATCGGCGTCGTCCGAAACGAAGCGGCGGCTACTACGGAGGAGCTGAGTAAGTTTGTTCAGGAGATCGCTCGGCTGAGACAGCGTCAGTGGTGGAGCAAAGAGGAGTTGCTCGCGGCGTTCTCCGGGCTGCTGCCTCACTTTACTCATAAGGATACCGGTCGTACTCTGGATGACCGAATGTAGCTGACCGCGGCGGACGATTGCTGCGAAATCGGCAATAAATGCCGGCGAACGGACGTTTGCCCCACACGAGAAGTTCTACGCTGTCCTGACCTTCCGAAACGCAACGAAAGAAGATGTGAACAGCTCCGACATGCTGGTCTGTCGGCCAACGCAACGATTTAGTAGGCTCTGCAAGCTGAGGGTGAGACAGTAACCTGCCGGGAAATAACCAGTGAAGCTGTCGCCGATTTCTCGCATGGCGGACGGACCGCGCAACCCGTTTCTCGTGTAGGAGTTGCGACGACGCCCTCACCCGAATTTTCTGCTGGACGCTGAAAAGTCTCCCTTACCCGCGGCGCGGGCGAGGGATAACGTTTGTGATCCACAACAAAAGCGAGTGCCATTCGGCAACCGCCGTCGAAAGGAATCGACATGTCAGTTTCAGTAGGTCGCAGAGCCCTTGTAACTGGGATCACGGGGCAGGATGGGTCGTATTTGTGCGAGTTGTTGCTTGAGCGTGGATACGACGTTCACGGAATTGTCCGGCGGCTGAGCGGGTCCGGGGATGCTCGGATCGATCGACTGCATGATCTGGGGCGGGTCAGGATTCATTACGGAGATCTGACTGACGCCAACTGTCTGGACGAAATTGTCCGGCGGGTCGGCCGGATGAGATCTACAATCTGGCGGCTCAGAGTCATGTTCGCGTGTCGTTCGACAATCCGGTGTACACCGTCGATGTCGATGCTCTGGGAACGGCGCGGCTGCTGGAATCGGCGGTGAAGCTGAATCGGGAGAAGCCGGTTCGGTTTTACCAGGCTTCGACCAGCGAAATGTTCGGCAAGGTGCATGAGGTGCCTCAGCGCGAGACGACGCCGTTTCATCCTCGCAGTCCGTATGGCTGTGCGAAGGTCTTCAGTCACTACCTCGTGCAGAACTATCGCGAAAGTTACGGCCTGTTCGCGTGCAGCGGGATTCTGTTCAACCATGAATCTCCGCGGCGTGGCGAAACGTTTGTGACGCGCAAGATTACTCGGGCGGTCACGCGTATTCGCGAAGGGTTGCAGGACAAGTTGCTGCTGGGAAATCTGGATGCGAAGCGCGACTGGGGGCACGCTCGCGACTATGTCGAAGCGATGTGGCTGATGCTGCAGCAGGACGAGCCTCGCGACTACGTCATTGGAACCGGCGAGACTCATTCGGTGCGCGAGTTCCTGGACGTTGCGTTTGGACGAGTTGGTCTGGATGCCGACGAATTCGTGGAAATCGATCCTCGGTTTCTGCGACCGAGCGAAGTGGATTTGCTGCTGGGTGATGCGACGAAGGCTCGCGAAGAGCTGGGCTGGACGCCGAAAACGACGTTTCGCGAACTTGTGGAAGAGATGGTCGACAGCGACTGGGAGCTGGCTCGGGAAGAACGACGCGCGTTGGGTCCATCTGAGGTGACTCGGCGAGCGGCGTAGCGTTCGCTGCATTCCGCGACCAGAATCGAGCTGCGCAGGGTCGAGTGGCGCACGATTGACTCGTCTCCGAAATTCGTCGCTCAGTCTCGCCGAAACTGAAACGCCGCCATCTTCGGTGCTGGACGCGGAATTGCGTGATTCCTTCAAGAGATGCGGGCAGCCGTTGCGTGTCGCTCCGACATCACTGGTTCGCCGCATGGCACTGAGATCAGAACGCTGCCCACGATTACACTATCGGCGATCGGGAATCCCGCGATCGGACATATCGGATGCAGGCTTCGCGGGAATGACGAGGTGAGTGGCCTTGTTTGTTGGAGCTCAGGTCACAGATTTCGAAGATTTCACAGTTGATGTGAAGCCGTGCTGAGGTCGCTCCGCTCGGCGCAGATGTGACCGGGCTGAGACTCCGCTGTGAAACCGCTACGAATGCGGCCAGCGATGAATAGAGACCCTTGAGGTTTCGATCGCTTTGGTAACGCTCCCCGGGAGCCACCTGACGCTCTTTGTTGTCAGGGTTTGATTGCCCCGGTTGCGAGCCTTCTTTCCCGCCGAAATCCCGAGCAGGGATAAGCTTCACGGCGGGAATAACGATGCCCCTTTTCCCCCACCGCACCAGCGGTTCGCGCATTGTCGGTGTGACGTGGAGCGAAAAGAACTGCTGCCGAGTGCTACTTTTCCGCAGCCAGTTTTCGTTGGAGATCTTTGATTCTGCGGTTGTTGGCGGTGTTGTTCGGGTCGGCGAATTCGATTCGGCGCGACTTCTCCAGGCTTTCCTTTAGTCTCCCCTGCCGTCGCAGATGGTCGGCCAGGGTTGCCAGGAAACTGGTGTCATTGGGAACCCAAGTCAGGCATTGTTCCAGCCATTTTTCAAGTTCGTCCGGTTGCCTGGTCTGCAGCAAGTGACTGATCCGGCTGTCCATCAGCGACCGTCGGGGAGTCTCCTCGGGCGCCCGCCAGGTGTCGTCGGCTTGTAAGAGGAGCGCCTCTCGGAGTTCCGTATGCCGGATTCGTGATGCGGCGGCGACTGTGTCTTCGTAGTTGTCCGGCCCGAATTCCTTCAGGGCTTCGCTAACAGACATTTCGTTGACCGCGTCCAGCAGGACTGTCGCACGAAGCGGTTCTGAACCTGCTATCGCCTGATGGTAGAGTGCAGTTCCCAGTTCCCTGCTGCCGGTGTGGAACGCGGTATAGCCAAAACGAAGGATCATCTGGCTCTGGTTGGGTTCCAGGAAGTCGGCTCGCAGAATGTCGGCGGCTGCGGGTTCCGTCTGGCCGAGAAACAATTCCCAGACGGCAAGCCGTTCGGCGATCTTCGGCATCAGTTGAAACCGAGACTGGATGCCGCGGAGATCACTGAGAAACTGAGAATCCTCCACAAGCGACGCGATCGATCGCCGCAGAGCTTGTGCGTCACTCTTGTTGTCCAGTGTCTGCAGCTTGCCGTACCGATGGCTAAGAGAAGCGACTGACGTGTGGCTCCAGGCTTGCTGCAGATCCTTTTCGGCCAGGGAACTAACATCGACTGCGGACAACAGCACTCGCTGTCGTAGTGCATCCTCAGCCAGATCGGCTCGCACCCAGAAAGCGTCCGCATCGTCAGCTCTGACTGGCGCAAGGTCGATCAGTCGCTTTCGCAGGTCACTTCGCTGCTGAAGGACCTCCGGTGTAACGGGTGCCGCCAGGGATTGTCGTGCAGCGATCGTGACAGGATATAACCTTGTCGCCGCCCAGAGATCCGGCAGGAAGCTGACCGACGCCACCAGAAGACTGAGCTTGATAGCGAGCAGATTCAGCCAGCCAATTCGAATTCCGAAAAGGAAGTGCCGTCGGGACGATTCAAACCGCGAGTCTCGACTCAGCCCTTGAAATACCGCGTAGCCGCCGACCGCAGTCAGCAGGACCAGGTATACCGACGCGGGCGGCAGACCAAGACCGAAGTCAAACATTCCGGCAAACAACTGCGACACGACGCCAAATAATAAAGCCGCTCCCACAGCGACATGGCTGCGGTGCGTCGACGGGAACGCTTCTCCCAGGCCGGTGCGATATAGAACGCTGCCATGCACCAGGCCGATAATCCCGATCAGCAGAAACGCGCCGAATCCGACGATTCCTCCTTCCAGCAGGACTTCGACAAACTGGTTGTCGGCATTTTTGAACCAGGAGTGCGTCACGTGTCGCTGGTACGGCAAGGTGGCAAACTTGTAGGCTCCAAGGCCGCCTCCAGTGAGTGGAAAATCCCGGATCAGCCCGGCGGAATCGCCCCAGTGGGCGAACCTGGAACCGGCTTCTGTGAGAGGATCGCGGAGAGTCCGCATTTCCTTCAGGATGCCGGCATCGAGCTTGAAAAGCACCAGCAGCCCGCAAATGGCTGCAATCCCGGCAAGCGTCGACAGTACGGTGGCGGGCAAGCGACGCAGCGAGATCCGTCCCAGAAAAACTACAATAAGGCCGGCGATCGCTGCGGAGATTCCGGCTCGCGACTTCGTGGCGGCAAGTGCGGTTCCAATGAAGCCGAAAGCCGTCCACGCCAAGACGTTGTACACGCTGAACCGTGCGAAGTAGCCGACAAGTGACTCCGCGAAATCCCTGGCGGCCCGCAGCGGCGATGACCGGCCGGGCAGTCGGACATCGGGTTCCGATGCGGACAGCGGATACACCAGCAAGCCTGTCGCCGCCGCCAGACCGAGACACAACCACCCGGCCGCTCCGTTCGAATTGACGAACGTGGAAAACGGACTTCCGGCTCCGTCCCACCAGCCCGGATGGATCAGAAAACGGTTCCCGCTGAAAAGCTGAAGCAACGCCAGGACAGCATTCGCCGCCGCGTTCAGTGTCAGCGCTCCGAGCGTAACAAGTACCGTCTTTCTCGAATGCACCTGTTCGAAGGCCACAAACGCCAGCAGGATCAATGATGTCAGTTGCGCAACCAGAAACCGTGTATCCGACGGCGAAGCGGTAAGAACGTTACGGCCGCTATTGGAAGGAAGTTCGAAGGCCGAACGCAATTCCGGGTGGACAGCATGATCCATGCCGGAAATCAGCGGGCGGTGGATCGGCAGCAACTGAATCAGGCCAACGGCCGCCAACAGAACGAGCGGAAGGATAACGACCGGGATGACATCGTCACGTTTTCCCCGCAGGAGCCGCCCGCCGACAGACAGCAATGCGGCGATGATTGTCCCTGCCTGCAATACCAGCCGTGCATGCGGAATTCGTCCACCGTGCATCCATGGCACAGCACAGACAGTCAACAGCAGAATCGCGAGGGCCGCTGTGCTCAAGCCTCCGCCGATGCGCCGTGCCGGCGTGTGCCTTGACGATGATCTTGCCGCTTTCTTAGTCACCGGTTCACAGACTGAGGTACAACAATGGAACCTGGTGCCGGCGGAGCTGCGTGCATGTGGCTGGCGGTCGACTCCGGCTGCAGCCGACGCTGGCGCAGATCCCGGATGAGGAGTATCAACTGATCCTCAAACTTGCGAAGTCCGCCGATCAGCTCGCTCATCCATTCACAAATGGAACCTTCACCCACGGCACCGATCACTTTCAGATGCCCGACTCGCATGTCTTCGACGATGAGTGGAATTTCGGACTTCCACGCCTCATGTTGTTCTGTGGTGGAACGCCGCTGCCAACTGGCGTGGTATTCTTCGCCGACCATCGGCAAATTCACCATCATTTCGACTTTATCCATTTCGAATCGAGCGGCGAAGTCCGTTAGTGTCTGCCAGAGTTCTTCCCAGTCATGGTCGCCGTGAAGGTGGAGCTTCTCGTCGTGCAGAACGGACGTTGATGTCGGCGACGTCGGCCGCCGCACCATGGACCCCGCCAGACGACGTACGCGATTGCGCAGCAGCGACATTTCGCTGTGCCCGAATGTCCGGGTGAGCACCAGCAGCGCAAACGCCGTGAATACTGCGACAATCGTAATCGCTTCATTGTGCATCAGGGTTCCGAGAACCGCTCCGATTCCGGTCAGTGCACAGAGCGACCCTACAACCAGCAGCAACTGCACGCCGCCGTGGCCCCTGCGCTGCAGGCAATGATGCAGGTGACCGCGGTCTGTCGTATAGATACTTCGGCCTGTGAGCTTGCGGCGTACGATCGCCATCGAAACGTCAAAGATCGGAATGGCCCAGATCGCGGCGGGCATCACCAGTGCGGCGGCGGTGTATTGCTTCATCGAACACTTCAGGGCGACGGCTCCCAGAATCAGGCCGATCAACATACTGCCCGAATCGCCCAGGAACATCTTCGCCGGGGGAAAATTGTAGAACAGGAATCCACTGAGTGCTCCCGAGAGAACCAGGGCCACCAGCAGTCCGTCAGGACGTCCGCCGAGGACGATAGCGACGGCCGCAAGGGACAAACTCAGCACGATCCCTGTTGTACTTGCCAGGCCGTCAACGCCGTCAATCAGATTCAGCGCATTGATGGCACCCAGCAGCCAAAAGACGGTGATCAGGGGCGCGAGGTCACCAAAGTTCACCTGCAGCCCGAACGCACTTGCCTGCTGCATCGTGATCCCGGACGGTAACATGATCACAGCGGCCAGGAACTGCCCGAATAACTTCTGACGTCCGCGCAACTGGTAACGGTCATCGAGCATCCCGACACCGACGAGCACGATTCCTGATGCACAGAGGTACTGCAGGAACAACTTGTCACCCATCGTCGTGTAGAGCGCTCTCGGGAAGAACCAGAGCGTCACAGCGATGCCGATGCATGTGGAAAACAGGAGCGTGGGACCGCCTGTCAGCGGCACAGGTCGCTCGTGCAACTTACGATGCTTATCGGGAGCGTCAACCACCCCGAATGCCGTCGCAACTCTGGCGAGCACAGGTGCTGCAACGAGGCTTGCCAGGAACGCGGCAAAATAAGCCAGCAGGCTTTGGCCCATGGGAAAACAGACGGCGGCAGGTATGGGGGAGATATTCCGGTGATCCAGGCATCGCAAAAGACGCAAGTCTCACCGCTTGTGGTGATCTTGCAGACACTACAGCGTCTGATGCAAGCATTCAATGGGCGAATTCGGAAAAAGCCATCCAATCTTCACAAGGGAAATATTGCGACTTATCGGCACGTACGCTGCATCGGCGCAGGTGGACGAGACAGCCGCGATCGCAGAATCCGGGGGTCGCTGCCGGCAGCCTGAAGCCGAGGAGTTCCTACGTGTGCGTGCGGCGCGAGGGTTCCCGATGACGGGGGGCCTCAACCGTGGTTCAGGACACACACCGATACAAATTGCGGCGACCGCAAAGCATCAGATCATGTAATCCGTGCTGCGGCCAAGCACTCGGTCCACGAGTTCCTGCGGAAAATCCACTGCGGGCGACCGGTCGGGGTCCAGGTCTGTCGGGTTGATTCCGCAGTACACGGACCAGGGGCCGAGATGTCTCCAGCGGCCCGCCCGGCGCGGTTCGCCGGGCAGCACGGGAGTGGTGCAGCGATTGCAGCCAATCGTCGAGTAACCCTGCTTGTGCAAAGGGTTTACGATAACACGATGTTCGGCGACATAAGCGTCCATCTGGTCGTCGGTGAAATTCACCAGAGGGTTGATTCGCAGGCAATTGAGCCGCGTGTCAACAGCCAGTATCGGGCACGTTCCGCGCTGGCCGCCGTCAGCACGGCGCAGGCTTCCGACCAGAGCGTCGAAATCGCCGGCGACTTTATCCAGTGGAGCTGATTTCCGTAATTCGCAACACTGTTTTTGTCCTTCAGGACTGAGGTACAGCACGCCATGTTCTTGTGTTTGCTGTTCCATCGATTTTTCCGGCGACAGCGTTCGCAAATCCGTCGCGTATTCGGCGATCAGCCGGTCACGAGTTTCGAGCGTTTCCGCGAACAGCACACCGGTGTCGACGAACAGCACCGGCATCTTCACGGGAATCGAGTACAGCATGTGGCAGATGACGTTTCCCGACCTTTGCATTGACGACAATGCTGCCACTCGCGAGCCGAAGATTTCCCTGGCCCATTCCAGTAGTTCCTGCGGCGTCCGTTCTTCGAAATTGCGATTCAGGTCGATCAGATCGACCTGCGACAGCCTTGCCATGTTCCAGCGTTCCTTGTGGCGGTGACGACACGAAATGCGGTGGAATCATAGCCGTTCGCCGGAATGCCTCCAGTCACCGCGCGCAACGAAAAACGGCGACTCCGCCAGTTGCAGAGTCGCCGTTGTCGTGTTATTTCAGCCAGCGTTGATCGGAAGTGCCCGCGTGACGCGGGCACACCGCAATCAGCGGTCAACAGCCGCGTCCCACCACCAGCGGTTGTCCTGCTGTCCGACGGGAGTCGCTTCAGAAACGCGCTTCGTCAGCTCATCACTTCTGTGGAATGCAGCCTCATCAGAAGTCAGCTCACCCACGTCGGCTCGAACACCGCCGGCGACCTGAAGGACGACGCTGCGATCTTCGTAGACTCGAGATGCTGCTGCAGTCATCAGTTCCGTGGGAACGTCGACGGATGCCGTTGTGAATTCGCCGTCGGTTCCGAATGTCTCCGGCATCCAGCCGACCTGGCGGGCCAGACCATGTGAATGCAGCAGCGACGTGACAAGTGCCATGTCAAACACGTTTTCAAGGTCAGCAAACACCGGATCCTGCTTTGCCAGAGCCGGCAGGTGTTCGGTGAAGAGCCGTGCAAATTCCGCGTTCGGACGGCGAGCCTTGCCGGTGGCTTTCCGGCTGCCGTCTTCGTTCACGAACTGATCTTCCGACAGACATTTGATTGAACGTCCGGTCAGTTCGAACACGTTTCCGTCGGGCGACGTGTTGATTGCTTCGTATCCGACCGTCATCCACCATCGCAGTGCGTCCAGAGATGATCCGCGGCGTTCGGAACGTGTCAGCAGGTCGAAGTAGCTCTTCATTCCGGCGACACCAGCTCGACGGCCGATTCCGATTTCCTTCATGCGGTAGTCTGCTTCGACGATCACGGAAGCAACTCGCGAATCCGCGGGAACACCCTGAACGAAGACGTTTTGCAGTCCCAGTCGCTGTTCAAGTTCCTGTGCCCACTGTCCGGCGGTATTTGCTGTCAGGTCGCGACGATTGCGACGGACGAATTCCTGCAGTTGCTGAACCTGGTCCTGCTTCGGGTCAATGGTACACATGAAGAATCCTTCGCCGGCGGCGGAGAATGTCCGCGTCAGCGTGACCAGGTCGTCGAGCTTCAGCGTCGGTCGGCCGGTCACGGTGTTGACAGCCTGGCCGCGAGCATCATTGGCCCAGTCTCCCGCCGGACCGGCGATGACGACGTCTCCGGTTTCCGGAAAGACAAACAGGTATTGAACGCGAGTAATGCCGGCAAGATTGGAAATTTCCTCGGGAATCGGTGTTCCCTGAGCGATCAGGTCCCGAACCTGCTGTTCCAGCCGCGGCAGAGAAACCATTCGCAGATCCGAAGTCGATCGGACGTCAACGTTGTGGTTCGCCGTGCGGGCAAGTTCGACAGCGGTCAGCATGCGTGAGTTGTCGTCACGGACGGCAAGTGCTGCCAGGATCGCGGGTGCCCCGACAAAGACCCCCTGACCGGCGGTGAATGCCATGATTCGCTGGTTTCCGTTTTCGTCGACCCATTGCTGCGGGTCGCCGTTTCCGGTCTGGCTCCGAATCAACTGAATCAACTGCTGCGGCATCGCGAACGGGCTGCCACCTGCCGCCGGATTCATTGAGTCGGCCAGCTTCTGAGCCTTCTCCGCGGTAACTCGGTCACCAGTGAGCCGGGCGGCGGTCCGAATGTTCTTGACCGCAGTGACAAAGTCGCCCTTTTCGGCCGCGGTTCGAGCATCCTGACGAAGCTTCTGGGCTTCTTTCGCGGATTTCGCGTCGACCGTGGTGACGTCACCGGCCTGGACTGAGCCGGTAACCGTACAAGCCAGCAGAATCGCGGCCACAATGGCGGTGACGGGAGACGAACTCGCACACGGCCGGAAAGGCAAACTTACTCGCAGCATGGAACGGGCCTTTGCCTGGGGACGTTGCCTTGACGGGAAACAAGGCCATAAGATCGAATAAGCGCCGCGACTCAGCAGGGTGCGCGTGCGCAACGTTTTCGGGGATGTTCACCCAAGCCTTAGCATCGTCCTGCCGCGTCCCAACGTCAAGAAGATTCCAGCAAATCACCAACGCTCAAGTCGTCCCGGATTCAACGTTCAGGTCGATTGCCACGGTTGTACGGCGTGTGCCGTTCCGAGCGTGTTGGTCAGGCAACCTGTCGCGGTTTTTCGCAAAGCCAATCGGTCATGCCGGAGCTTCCTGAGGTCGAGACGATGGTCCGGGGAATTCGACCACACGCCGAAGGCAGAACGATCCTGGACGTGGAGTTCTGCCGCTGCCCTCGCCGCCCCATTGAAATCATTCCCCGACGAGCCGCGTTTCGTTCCAGAGTCCGAGGTGCGACGATCCGAAGAGTCTTCCGGCTGGCCAAACGAGCTGTGCTGGAACTCGACGCCGACATCAGCATCGTGATTGAGCCGCGGATGACCGGTCTGCTGCTGGTTTCCGATCCGCCCACAACGCAGCACCGGCGCGTCTGCTGGCATTTGCGGCCGAAAAGCGGGCTGCGGAATTCGTTCGAATTCTGGGATCGACGGGGTCTGGGAACAGTGCGTTTGCTCGACACCCAACAAATGGATCACCTTCGAAGTCGGCTGGGACCGGACGCCATGCAAATCGAACCGGCTGACTGGAAGCGACAACTCGCCGGAACGTCTCGGCACATCAAGGTCGCGCTGCTCGATCAATCGCTCGTCGCGGGAATTGGCAATCTCTATGCCAGCGAAATCCTGCATATGGCCGGGATTTCGCCGTTCAAACGATCGAATCTGCTGCCACCGAACGCACTGCGTCGACTGGCCGACGCGACGCAGGCTGTGTTGTCAGATGCCATTCTGCACGAAGGCTCGACGCTCAGTGACGGCACCTACCGAAACGCTCTGAACAAGGACGGTGGCTATCAGAATTACCACCGTGTTTACGACAGGGAAGGCCAGGTCTGTTCGTGCTGCGAACGAGGAATCATTCGCCGCGCCGTTCAGGCTCAGCGTTCAACGTTCTACTGCCCGATCTGTCAGCGTACGCCCCGCAAGACGTGACGCGGTGCCGGGACCTGCTCCAGTCCGGCAAGTGACTTCATCGCGAATCCGGCCGACGGTGATACAGCGATTTCGGGCACTTCAGCGCGAACGATTTCGCCGCTCTCGCTCGGTGCTCTCACTCACCGCACGGTCCGCAGCCGAAGCACGGACCGGTGCCGCCACACGACTTGCACGTCGGCAGTTGGCAGGTTTCGACCGTCCATTCAACGACCTGCTTTTCCTTTTCCGAACTGACCGCCTTGAGTTTGCTCACGCGCCGAACCCGGCAGCCGCAGAGTTTGTTTTTCATGCGACTCAGGAAGCCGTTGCCGCAGTTCGGCTGGCAGTTGGCGGTCGGGCACGTGTTGCATTGAATCCCCGCGCACTCACTGCATTCACTCAAGCCACAGCCGCCGCAGGCTGGTGTGTGGCAGTCGGAATCGCAGGCGTCGAAGCCGCAAAGTTTTCCAAGACAGCTTCCGCATTTGGGAAGCTGCACGGGAGGAATGCAGACGTACTCCGATTCCACATCGAAACACGTGTGCTTTTCCTTGACCGTCTTGCATTCGGGACGGCACACCAGCATACAGGCCGGCGCACCACAGCCGCGGGAGCAGCAATCGGGCTTACGACAGCCGAGAAAATCGAATCCCGCCACGACGGCGGGGGAAGTCACGGTTGAAATCGCAGTGATCGCGATCAGCGGAAGTATGATTCTCATCGGAAGTCGGCTCCGAGTGTTGGGTAGAGGAACAATGCAGACGCGTGCATCTCGACGTGTCAGTGCGGTGTCTCGCACCGGGAGGACAGGTGTCCGGTCGTTCTCAAAATTCAACGGCGAACCGGGTACCGGCGATCAGGTAGTCACCGCCAGTGAATCCCGCCACGTTGCGGTTATCAATCTGCCCGTAGATCAGGTTGAACTGCACCTTGGAGTACGGAGTCCAGAACCAATTGAGTGCCAGTGTGCCGGATTCTCCGACGCCACCGAGGATGTCGGCATCGGTCACGTCCAGGTACGAATACCGTGCCGCGATGTTCCAGGCACCCCAGCCGTGGCCCCGGCAGCCATCGCACTTGTCGACCAGGAAAAAGTTTTCGAACGGCTTGACGCGGCCGATGGTGCCCGATGTGCGTTCATAAGGGATGTGTTCGCCGGTCAGAAAGTACGAAACGTAGAAGTATCCGCCGTGGAACTGCACGTCCGAGAAGCCGTCTCTTTGAACAAAGTTGTGCTGGTATTCGCCGACAACCTGCAGCGGACCGACGTTGAAGATTGATTCCAGTCCCAGAACTTCGTACCAGTGGGCTCCCGCGATGCGTCCCGTGTCCAGCCACCTCGAATCGCTGCGAGCTTCCGGCCGAGTTCGAAACCGGGATTCGTTGGAATTCGACATAGCCGCGGTCACATCGCCATCGGGCTTCGCAGCCATGCCGGAGATCGCCAGATGAAAGTAGCCACGCCCGTCGGACGCTTCGTCATACCACGGACTGGTCGCCAGTCGTCCGTTCAGACTCATTTGACGTGAGTCGCCGATCACGCGGCCGTCGGTTGTTATGTTTTCCAGGTAGTAGGCACCGTATCGCCAGTGGATGCTTTCATCGTCGGTGTGGCCGTACATGCAGATCCCGGGACGGCGAGCGTCTTCGTTGAATGCTTCCACCACAAACGGCCGTTCCAGAAACACGTTGTTTCTGCTGCTGTTCAGATGATCGAGTCCCAGTGGCCGTTTCTGGTTGCCGATCAGCAGTTCCTGGTTGTTCGGCAGGTTTTTGAAGCCGAAGTAAACGTCCTTGAACTCCGGAGTCTGCGGATTGTTGAAGTCGATCTGCGTCCGCCAAAGCATCGTTTCCAGAATATCGCCGCCCATTTCCAGACGGACACGTCGAAACGCAAAGCGGTCTTCCGGATCCGTACCGAAGTTCGCCTGAGCGGGGTCCGGATGTTCGAAGAAACCGATGGCGGGATCCTGGTTCAGGAAATCCCAGAAGTCCGCGTGGATTCGGCCGTTGAGCTTGAACGTTGGCTTTTTTGCGGCGTCGGCTTTGGCCTTCTTTTCGGCTTCGTCGAATTTCGTCCAGGCCGTGTCGAGTTTTTCCCAGCCCTCTTCCAGCTTCTTCAGGCGGTCCTCGAACTCGTCTTCGGGTTTCTTATCCGCTTCTTCTTCGGCGTCTTTTTTCGCATCTGCGGACTCGTCGTCGTCTTTAACTTCGTCGGCAAACGATGCGGTTTCAAAGCGCGGGGGTGCCAGGTTCTGAGCTTCCAGTTCCTGAATCCGCATCTCCGCGGCCTGAAGGCGTCGCAGCAGAGTGTCGAAGTCGTCCTGTGCGAGGACACTCACGGAACCGCCTGTCGCAGCGGCGGCAAATACGCATACCGACAATACGAGTCGCATCCGGAACACAGTGCAACCTTCCCTGGCTGTGTAGTCCAAACTCGGCGCGGTCCAACTCCATGGCCGCTTTTGTTAATGCCTTTGCTACTTTCGGATCTTGTCGTGACCGGCTAGCGACTTCGTCGGTCGCGGCCGCTGATCTTAACAATCGAAATCGACCTGGAGCGGAAGTACCGAATTTTGCACTCGCAACGACTGCGCCGGATAAGCACGCCGTCACGGATATTCCGGCACTCAGACGTCACCAGGCTCGCCAGGACGTCGTCAGGATGACTTATCAGAGATGACTTAATCGTTACGATCGTTACCTTTCATTGACGACCGATACGGTACGGAAGTCGGCTTTCCCGCTGATGTCATCCTGGTGCCATCGCACCGTGATCACCGGGGATATATCCAGGTCGGGAAGTGTGCGGAAGACATCGTCTTTCGCAATGGTTGGCACCGTTCCTTCAGAAGGCCAGACGTCAACATGCCCGCCGGCAACAAGTTTCGGCATCAGTCCTATCCGACTCAACCGATACAGCAGCCTGTCATCCGCAGCGTCACAGCGGAACAGGCGCGAGGAGCCGGCTTCGAACGGTTGCACACGCAGTTTGCCGTGCGGGATGTTCTGATTGTCCATGGAACCTTCATGGGGGACGATCCGTTTGGCGTTGCTGACATGCTCCGAACGCTGGCAGGCAACACTCCGGCCTTTGCTGCGGCACTGGACGGTGTCGCGGCCGGCATTCAGGCTCGCATGAAGCCGCTGGCCGACTCTGTGGCAGGGGACGTCGGCAACTACACGCAGCAGTTCGCAGACAAGTTTCGCGAAATCACCGGTGGCGACCCGGCTGTCGAATTGCTGAAACCGACATGGTCCGGACAGAATCACCATCTTGCCCGAGCGGACCTGGCGGTCAGGCTGTTGTGCCGCCTGACGGAACTCGCGCCGACGCCCGATCAGCGAATTCTGCTGTGGGGGCATTCTCACGCCGGAAACGCGTTCGCCATTCTGAGCAATCTGCTGGCGAACGATCGGGAATCCGTCGCCGCGTTTTTTGAGGCCGTCTCAGACCAGCCAGGGGATTCCTGGAAGGTGGCTCAGCAGGAGCTGGCCGCGGCTCCCAGCCCGCATCCTCTGGCCAATTCCGTCATTATCGCCGCTTTTGGAACTCCCGTTCGATATGGCTGGGATACAACGGGCTTTCGGCACCTGACCCACTTTCTTCATCATCGAGTCTTCGACGAAAACAATCCGTTCATCTCAAAGCCGCTGTTTCCGCCTCACAGCCTGCCGGACACGCTGACGGCTCGCTACGGTGACTGGGTGCAGTCATTTGGGATCGCCGGAACGGACGTCGCGACTCCCGTGTCGATCGGCGTCAATCAGCGGCTGCAGACCATTCTGGAATCCGGACTTGCGGAGCCCGTTCATGAACTCGACACGCGGTTCCTGACACCGAAGAGAATCCGCGACGCGTGTGCGCGCTGGAAGACTGGGACTCGCTGTCACGCCGACGGCCGCAATCTGCTGCTGAGCTACGAACCATGCGGTCGAAAGTCAGTGACCGGCTACCCGATCGAACAGGCACTGCTCGGCCACGGTGTTGCGACGACGCTCGACTGGCTGCCGACGCACCTGGCGCTGCTGTTGGAAGTGCTGGAACAGGACGGCGCTGATCGTCGCCGCGACGCGTGATCGTCCTGCAGGATGGCCTGGAGAATCGAAGTGTCAGGCCTCGTCGCGTCACTTCGTACGCACAGCAGCCCTGCCTTCAACGAAAAAAACCTGCAGGCGAATCGAGTCGCCGGCAGGTTTTCGCAATTTGTCACTGAGCAGGATTCGGCGAGGTCGGCCAATCCTGAAGGCGTCGAATGGAAGAGGATTCCGGGTTCGATCACCTTCAGGATTCGGCCCGCTCACCGTCCCACACCATGTGGAGTCATCTTCCGCCAGCGCGGCTGATCGAACGATCGAATTCCGGCTGATCGGTGACCAAGTCTTACCATTTCTCTCCGGCAGAAGGAGTGCAAACGATGATCGCATTGCAGTCACATTCGTCCGGCCCGTCAAAGTACGACGAACCGTTGGTCTGACCCTTGACGCCGCCGTAGGTTTTGAACGACGAGATTCCGCTGGTGCGATAACCCTGGTCCAGGTTTCCGATCGAGTCGCCAAGGTCGCTGAGTTCCGCGACGACTGCACACTGCAGTTCAACCAGACCGACAATCATTCCGATGACCAGAATCGTCGCGATCAGCACGAGCTCGGCTGACAGAATCACGCCATACTCGTCATTCCACAGTCTCTTCAACATTTTGTCCCTTTCGTGTCACATGGATTGGTGAGAACTTCTACGGTGAACGCCGCGGTGTTTCGTCAATGGGTGCGTCGTTCGTGACATCACGCAAGGCACGCGTCGTGCCGAATTCCGGGACCAGCGCCGTTGCAAAACGGCAACATTCGCGATGAACGTCTGCCAATTTCTGCCTGGACACAGCGCGGAGGCGGATTCGGCAAACGGCGGATGTTGCTCTGCGGCAACGTCGCACAAGTCGCAGCGATCACCCGGCTGACGAAATGTCAACGACACTTCGTCGTCGGAAGAGGCGACTATCGTCCGCCGTCGTAGCGAATTTCAAACACGTTCGGCCAGTGCTTGCCTGTCACAAACAGCCGCTGCTGTTCGGCATCCCAGGCAATTCCGTTCAGGACAGCCTCCCGATTTCTGCGGACGGCGCGGGGACGCAGCGCCGACACATCCAGCCAGCCTGTAACGCGGCCGGATTCCGGATCAATGCGTGCAATTCGGTCCTGATACCAGACGTTTGCGAAAATTTCGCCGTTCACGTACTCCAGTTCATTCAACCGGGACAGCGATCGCAGCCCGGACTTCACCCGCATCGACTTCACCACGCGCCACGTTTCCGGGTCGATGAATCTCAGCAGCGAAGTGCCGTCGCTGAGAATCAGATGCGTGCCGTCGTGCGTCAGACCCCAGCCTTCTTTCAGCGAAGCATCAATGTCGCGATACGCCACAGTTCCGGTCCGCTTGAACGTTGCCGCGTCGTAGACAATCAGATAGCCGTTCTGCCATGTGAGCTGGATGATCTGGTCCTTCCAGACCGTGACGCCCTCACCAAAGACGTCGTTGGCAAGCGGCACATCGACGTCCGGAACACCCGATTCCAGTTCCACCAGCCTCAGCCGCGACCGACCGTACTGACCGGTTCCTTCCAGAAGCTGTCCTCGATACACGACCAGCCCCTGGCAAAATGCCGTTGCATCGTGAGGATACGCCTTAACCAGTTTCGCTTCCGTCGATTCAACGGCGTTCGCAAAACTCGATCCGGGAGCCGGCAGGAAGAACACCATCCCCGCGCAGAGAGACGTTGCCGCAAGGATGACCAGAGGCAGCATTCGCATCCGGCGCGGCCGGGGAACCGTACTGACCGAAGCGACATGTTTGACGGCGGTGTTGGTCATGAGTCGTAACAGTTGCGTTCGGCCGAGTGTCGTCTTCCGATCTCCGACGAATAGCGATTCGGCCCCCGGCGCTGTTTCCATCAATCGCGACCTCGCCCGAATATCCGCAGGCCGCCAAAAACCGAACGGTGGCGCGATGAACCGGCCGGAGTCTTCGCGGAGATGACCGCGGCGCGCCCGATCATGCGATCGCAACAAAAATCACGGAATCTCCGGTACCGCCGGCGCGAGGCCCAGTATAGGTGGTGTCGCGGAATCCGCCAATTCCTGATTTCATCGCGCGCATTGCGCGTGTGTGCTTCAGTCGGGCACGCTGCCGCGCAGGAGTCGTCCGCAAGCAGGTTGCCGAATAAGCCGGAATGCGCGAGCCTCCGGTTCTTTGAAAGCCGCGGCTAACGACCTGCGGCTAATCGCGAAGCCGGGAACCTATTTGCGCGCGGGTCATAAGAAGGCGGGGCTCCCGCGGAGCCGTTGCCGCATCGCGCGCTGGCTGACACACGCGGCTCGACGCGAGCCTTTCCTTCCTGGGCGTCGGTCGGCGTTGGAGTGTGCTGAGTGCGAAACTTCAGCGGAGGCCTGGTTCCGTCGGGCCGCCGGAAAGTCGCTGGCGGTGCTGGGAAGGTTCGAAGGGAACGCCGGAAAAAAGGGAGGCCGTCCGACCGAAGTCGGACGGCCTGGGAGGAGATGGCGACGAAGCGAGCTTTGTCGCCAGCAGTGACTCCCGACAAGCCCTTCAACACAGGAAAGTTGCTTTCAATCAGCCTGACATCTGGCGCGCACCGATAGCGCAGCGGAAAACGGTTGTTTTTTCGCGACGATTGCGGGCGCGCGGTCAGACGGTCGGGCTGATTGCAGACCGACGGGTTGTCCGGCCGGTCACTCCACGCTTTTCACCGTGCGAATAATTCGAGCGGCGACCTTGTACGGGTCGGCGTTCGATGCCGGACGACGGTCCTCCAGCCAGCCCTTCCAGCCGGATTCCACCGTGGCGATGGGTATTCGGATTGAAGCGCCGCGATCGGACACGCCGTAGCTGAACTTGTCGATGGACTGAGTTTCGTGAAGGCCGGTCAGACGCTTTTCATTGTCGTGGCCGTAGACACTGATGTGATCCTTGATCGCCGGGGCGAATGCCTGACAGATGCGGTCATAGACGGCTTTGTCGCCGGCATTTCGCAGCGTCGAATTGGAGAAGTTGGCGTGCATGCCGGAACCGTTCCAGTCGGTCGGTCCCAGCGGTTTCGGGTGCCAGTTGATGGCCAGACCGTACTTTTCCGCACACCGTTCGGCCAGATAGCGAGCAATCCAGGTCTCATCACCGGCTCGCTTGGCGCTTTTGGCGAAGGTCTGAAATTCCCACTGACCTGCGGCAACTTCACCGTTGATGCCTTCGATGTTCAGCCCGGCTTCCAGGCACATGTCGAGGTGTTCTTCGACAATCTGGCGGCCGAAACAGTTCTTTGCTCCGACCGAACAGTAGTACGGTCCCTGGGGAGCCGGATAGCCGCCGGGCGGGAATCCCAGCGGAAGGTTGTGTTCCGGGTCCCACAGAAAGTACTCCTGCTCAAACCCGAACCAGAAATCGTCGTCATCGTCGTCGATCGTGGCGCGGCCGTTGGTTTCGTGAATGGAACCGTCCGCGTTAAGAACTTCCGTCATCACCAGAAACGCGTTGACTCGACCCGGATCCGGGAAGATTGCGACGGGCTTCATCAGACAGTCCGATGCGCCGCCTTCCGCCTGGTTGGTTGAACTGCCGTCGAAAGACCACATCGGGCAGTCTTCCAGCGTTCCTCCGAAATCCTTCACGATCTTTGTCTTGCCGCGCAGGCCCTGTGTCGGCCTGGTGCCGTCGAGCCAGATGTATTCCAGTTTCGTCTTCGCCATGTTCCTGAAAACTCCTCCCGTCTTGGTTACCTGACATTGCCACAGTCGTCGTCGCGAGAACCTCGCGCTGTGCGTCGCTCACGGTGGCATAAGCTTCGTCCCTGCGGAATTCTTCGAATGGCGAACTACACCGTCGCTCAAAAACAATTCTTCGAAGATTTCTCCGCCCGATACACCCGTTGCCAGCGGGTGCCTGCAGATTACGCACTCCTGCCCAATCCCTGAACAGGCTGGCAGTTCAAACGCCTGTCAGAACTGCTGCGGGCGGTATAACGCATACGACGTGCCAGAACCAGGCAACGGCAAAGAAAGCGTCACGCAGGAACGCGGGAGCGGATCGAGCTGACGGGCGATCGCAGACCGGATTCCCGTCTACGGCAATTCGCGAAGCAATTCGTCGAGGCCGTCGCGTTCCTGGTACGGCCGCACCGACGTGTACCAGTTGCCCCAGACCTTATAGGCTTTGGTGCGCCAGGCGTTGGCAACTTCCAGACGTCGCTCCTCGGAGGCGTCTTCTTCCAGACCGTCAAGCGGATTCGACGGCAGCCCGAATCCGCGTGGTTTACGGGCAATGAACTTCAACGCCTCCAGAGCGTCGGCGTTGACATCGACGCTGGGGTCACGCAGACCCTCCAGCATCAGCGGGACCATGGAAAAATCACCGGTGCGTCCCAGAGCCCAGTAGGCGACCTGGCGTTTTTCGGCATCCGGATTCTTCAACAGCTTCTTCAGATTCTCCACCTGCCCGACCAGTTCTTCCGGCGACCCGAACTGAACTTTTTCCACGATGTCGGACGTGTCGATGTCCAGACTGGCGAAGTCCTGACCTTCGATGGCAGCCAGCAATTCATCCAGCGGCCCGATCTCCTTCTTCTTCCTGCCGTCGGGATTCATGAACTTCAGCAGGTCCCGATTCCCCGTCTGTTCACCGACGCCAAGCCCGCCAAGTACCTGCTGTGTCGAGCGTGTGAAGTACAGGATTGCGAAGGCCGTGCCGACGTTGGGGCCGGAGTGTGTGGCGAAGCTGCCGTCTTCAGCCTGAAGTGTCAGCAATCCGTCGCCGTAAAACGTGAACCAGTCGCTGCGGAACTTGTTCAGCGACGCTGCTCGCTCCAGGGCATAGTAGAAATAGATGCGGTGAGCTTCCTTGCTGATGGGATCTTCGCGCCGGGTGTTCCATTCGATTGCGCGTTCGGCGCGGTCGTCCAGAGCACCGGCGTTGTTGGTGGCCTTGTAACCGGGAAACGCGCTTCCCGATGCTTCAGCGACGTCCAGGTCAGTGGTGACCTTCTCCAGGACTCCGAACTTCTTTTCCGGAGCTTCCTTTTTCAAATGCGCCTTCGGCCCATGCAGCAGCAATCGCACGACGGACACACTTCCGCAGCCGGCCAGAGTCATGTTGTGCGTCGACATGCCGCTTCCCGGACCTTCGGTGGTGCCCGGTCGGTACGGCCAGCCGCCGTCCCCGCTGCCGTTTTTCAGGTGGAATGAAGCCGCACGATCCAGGGCCTGTGCGGAGACCTGACAGCCGGCTCGAACGGCCGCCCACAACCCCAGTACGCCATACTGGCTCATGCTGACGTCGCCGGTATCCGTGCGTTCCGGCTGCATCCAGAATCCTTCCGTGTTTTGCGCCGACTGGAGGTATCTGGCGATTGACTGTAGTGCGGCAAAGTGAGCATCCGGGTCGGAATCAGCCAGCAACATCGCGTCCACGCCGGCCTGATACACGTGTTCGTAGCCGATGTACCCCGCCGCTTCGCCTCGCGCCTTCGACATTGCAATCCCGCGAGCGACGATCGGTGAATCCTTTGGTTCGCCGGCCTTCATCAGCGCGTAGGCCACCAGCGGAAGATGCGTTTCGGCAATTCTGTTATCGGGGTTTTTCAGAAACGCGACGGCTCGGTCAACCGCCTGATCAAACCGCGGAACTCCGGAATCGCCCTTGTCCGCTCTCACGCCGGTCGGAACAAAAACACACACGACAAGTGCCAGCAGGCAGCAGACGAGTGTTCGAAGTTGTCGCATCAGAGTTCTCGGCGGACAGGCAACGGAATGGACGCGCCGGGCACGCTTTTCACGTACCACAGACAGGATTTCAGATCGTATCCCCCGGAACGCTGCGAGTCAAAGTTTGCGTAAGGCGACGGAAAAGGAGGAAGGGCTTGCGAACGGAAGGGCGGCTGCCGAGCCGCTTCCGCAACGGGCGGCGCGCCCACAGATTTCGAAGATTCGCACAGAGAACCGCGATCACGCGGCGCAGGCGGTGTCGGGTTTCTTCGGGTCGCCGGAACCCACTTTGGCAACCACCGTGAGCCTCTCACAAATCGATTGCCGGACCGCGGAACAACCCACGACAACCCGAAGCGTTCATGTCGCGGACCGGCAGGTTGTGCATGCGTGCAGGGCCGGTGGAGCGACAGCAGTCTTGCCGTCAGTCTCCTGGGCAATTCTCAAATGCCAGCATCGTCCTGGCGAAGATAGCGGCGTCCCGGCAGCTTCACCGCAGCGCTGGCGATTCGTCCCGCGGACCGCACCAGGCCGTACCCGGAATCGTTCAGGAACGTGAAAGCAAACACCACCAGTATGCACGACGCGGCCAGCAGCCCCGTTCGCAGCGATTGCCGGCTGGCAAGAATCGCAACCGGCCCTGCGAACGGTGGTTGTTCCGCGGAAACAACGTCCGGGATCTTCGAATCGTCGCCGCGGCCGAATATCAGCGAATCGCTGACCGGAATCCATTCGGATGAGTCCGCTGTGTCCGGATCAGACGCGACAGCCAGGCGGCGAAGGAAATCCGGATCGGTTTCCAGAGCGTTCTGCACGCGTTCCAGATAGTCAACCTCCGAATCCAGAGCCAGCAGGTGCTGAGCATTCCTCAGGTACTGGTGCCGCACCTGCATCCAGACGGACAGCTTCGGAGCCAGCGCGACGCCGCCATAGAGCAATACCGACACCACCAGCGCGCACCAGAACAGAAGCGACGTCACCCAGGCGGATGCCGTGTGAGCCGATTCCCGGTCGTTCTGAAGCGTTTCGGATGGACTCATCGGCAACGGCATTCTGAATCCGGACACGTTTTGACGATCAGCGGAAACGAATCGGTCGGCCGTCGCCAGCAGGATGATTCACGCCCGGTTTCGGGTTCCGGCAGGACGCCATCCTCGCCTGATTGCCGCTATGAAATCGTTCCGCCGAAGCAGGCGGTTTCTCCCAGAATTTCCTCGATCCGCAGCAGTTGGTTGTACTTGCAGATTCGGTCCGTTCGGCTGGCGGATCCCGTTTTGATCTGACCGGTTCGCAATGCGACAGCCAGGTCGGCGATGGTGGTGTCTTCCGTTTCGCCGGACCGGTGACTCATGACCGCCGTGTAACCATTTTGATAGGCCAGTTGGACGGTCTGAATCGTCTCCGACAGCGTGCCGATCTGGTTCACTTTGACGAGAATGCTGTTTGCGATCCCTTTGTCGATTCCTTCCTTCAGGCGTTTGACATTGGTCACGAACAGATCGTCGCCGACCAACTGGCAGCGGCTGCCAATGCTATCGGTCAGTTTCTTCCAGCCGTCCCAGTCATCTTCGCTGCAACCGTCTTCGATCGAACAGATTGGATACCTGTCGACCCATCCGGCCAGCAGTTCGACCATACCGTCAGAATCGATGGACTTGCCTTCCAGCGTGTACTTGCCGATTTTTCGTCATAGAACTCCGTGGCTGCGCAGTCGAGTGCAATTTTGATCTGATCGCCGGGAGTGTAGCCCGCGCTTTCGATAGCCGTCAGGATGACTTCAATGGCTTCCTGATTCGTTTTCAGGTCCGGAGCGAAACCGCCTTCGTCGCCGACGGCTGTGCTGAGTCCTCTGCCGGCAAGAACCTTCTTCAGATGATGAAAGACTTCCGTGCCGGCTCGCAGAGATTCGCTGAACGATTCGAAGCCCAGTGGCATAACCATGAACTCCTGAATGTCGATCCCGTTGTTGGCGTGTTCTCCGCCGTTGATGATGTTCATCATCGGAGCCGGCAGGCAGTTGGCTCCCACGCCGCCCAGGTAACGAAACAGCGGAAGAAAGCTGCTGCGAGCCGCCGCGTGAGCTGCCGCCAGCGAACATGCCAGAATCGCGTTGGCTCCCAGACGCGACTTGTTGTCCGTGCCGTCCAGATCGATCATGACGTTGTCGATCACGATCTGGTCAGTGACATCCAGGTCAATGATCGCGTCGGCGATTTCTTCGTTGACATTTTGAACGGCCTGCCGAACTCCCTTGCCAAGGAACCGCTTCCTGTCGTCGGAATCGCGCAGTTCGCAGGCTTCGTGCGCTCCGGTGCTGCGCCGCTGGGAACGGCCGCACGACCGATCGTGCCGTCTTCGAGTTCAATATCCACTTCAACGGTCGGGTTGCCGCGGCTGTCGAGAATTTCGCGTGCGTGAACGGCGGAGATGGGCATATTCATGGGATTGAGTCTTCAGTGTTCAGTTCTGGTTCCGGGGCTTCAGCCGAGGAACAGGATACAGAGAAAAATGATTGCGGACTTACGTCGCGCAGCTCGCCTGATACACGCCATTCGCCGCGGCGACTCCCGCACCGGCCGGCGGTTTGATTCCGTGAGTATTCAGGCACTGTTCCAGCGCGCCCAGAAACAGGATGACGTTGGACATTGTCGACGCTTCGCCCATCAGTCCGATGCGCCAGGTCCTGCCTTTCATCGGGCCAAGACCTCCGCCGATTTCGATTCCGAATTCGTTCAGAAGCTGAGACCTCACCCTGCCGTCTTCGATTCCGTCGGGAATCAAAACACTGTTCAGCATTGGAAGCCGCTGGCCTTCCCGAACGGAATAATCGATGCCCATCGCCGCCAGCCCGGACGCCAGCGCCCGGTGATTGCGCAGATGACGCTGGTACCTGGCCTGCAGACCTTCCTTCAATACCAGCCGCAGAGCCTGGTGCAGGCCGAAGTTCATATTGATCGGTGCGGTATGGTGATACGCCCGGTCGGCTCCCCAGTAATTCCGCAGCATGTCGATGTCCAGATACCAACTGGCGACCTTTGACTTGCGGGCGTCCATCGCTTCCAGTGCCCGGGGACCGAACGTGACCGGCGCCAGACCGGGCGGGCAGCTCAGGCATTTCTGGCTTCCGCTGTACGCCGCGTCGATTCCGACGCGATCCACATCGACGGGAAGTCCGCCCAGCGATGTCACACAGTCGACCAGCAGCAGTGCTCCGGCGTCGTGAACGGCCTTCGCGATTTCTTCCAGCGGCTGGAGTGCTCCGGTGGACGTTTCCGCGTGAACAATGCCGACGACTTTTGGCTTGTGCTTCGCGACCGCATCGGCGATCTCTTCGGTGGTGAAGATTTCTCCGAACGGACGTTCAAGCTTGAATACTTCTGCTCCGGCGCGACCCGCGACGTCCGCCATGCGCCCGCCGAAAACGCCGTTGACGCAAACGATCATGCGGTCACCGGGTTCAATCAGGTTGACGACGCAGGTTTCCATACCGGCGCTTCCTGTGCCGCTGATCGCCATCGTCATCTTGTTTTCCGTGCCGAACACATGCCGCAGCATGGACTGCACTTCGTCCATCACGCGCAGAAAGTACGGATCCAGGTGGCCGACTGTCGGAGCCGCCATCGCGGCCAGAACGCTGGGGTGAATATCGCTGGGCCCGGGGCCCATCAGAATGCGCAGCGGCGGTGCAACGATGTCGGGAACGGCTGGATACGCAGTTGATGTCATGGCGTGACGGTCTGACGCGAAAACGGGCGAACGGCGATCCCGGGAATCACCGCGTTTCAGCGAGGGACGATAGCAATCTGCCGGCGCCAGTGAAATTGACCGCCCCGCGCGGGAACGCTGATTTCGCAGTTTCGGGAGCCCTTCGCCGGTGCCGGGTGCTCAACGGCCCGACAGCAGGTCGGTGACAAGATTGCTGGTATCGGCCAGCGGCAGCGGGCGGTCACCTTTCCACGCCACCAGTCCGGACCGATCGATCAGAAACACGGCCGGAATCGTGCCGGCCGGTTGTCCGTCGGACGGTTCCCGCAGACATCCCCAGCGGCGATGGACCGAATCGGGATCGGCGGCCTTCACATCTGACAACAGCTCAAACGGCATCGGCTGCGTCAGCGACCTGCGGATGTTCTGAGGAAGCTCCGCCGACACACCGAACACCACCACGCCTTCACGTTTCAGAGCTTCGTGGAAATCCCGAAGCTCCGTCAGTACGCCATTCGCTTCCGGTCCGGCAGTTCCGTCGAAGAACACCAGCACGACGCGATGCCGATCCAGGTACAAGTCCAGGGGAACCAGTTTTGAATCCTGGTTGTGGAGTTTGAACGAAGGCGCGGGCCGGCGATCTTCGATGCCGGTCGGGTCGACGATGACTCGCTGCCGCGGATTCGCGATTCGCCAGGCCGACAACCCGAAAATCACTATCGCCGCGGCGGCAAGAACCAGAATCCCGCGTCGATGATTCATGTCAGGCACCTCAACGGCCGGCACGATGGGCGCTCAAGTTGTGTCCCGGTAACTGCAGCAATCGGCGACAACTCAACCTGCGCGCGGTCAACGTGTTCGTGACGGATCGCAATGGCATCCTGCGGCACGTGACTACTGTTCCGCCGTGTCAGAGTCTTTCGCGTCGTTCGTCGGCTGACCGTCGGACGGCAGTGCCAGCAGTCGAAAACCGAGTCCGACATAGGTTGTCGACGATGGGTACGCGTCGCGATGCGTCGACCTGGCGTTTTCGGCCACATAGAACCATCCGCCGCCGCGCAAGACTCGCTTGTCTCCGGATTCCCCGCCCGCGGGATCTGTGACGGGAGCGCTGGAATATTCACCGTACAGGTCGCTGCACCATTCGGCCACGTTGCCGTGCATGTCGTACAGGCCCCACGGATTCGGCAGCTTCCCGGCGACGGGATGCGTGGTGCGTTCGGAATTCACGTTGAACCATCCATAGTCCTCCGCGCCTTCATCGTTATCGCCGAAACTGAAGACCGTGGTCGTGCCGGCTCGGCAGGCGTATTCCCATTCGGCTTCCGTCGGCAGCCGGTAGGTATTTCCGGCCGATTTTTCCGACGGCAGTTCTGACATGCGCCGGCAGAACTCATTGGCATCGTCCCAGCTGATGGATTCGACCGGTTGCTGCTCTCCCTTGTGAAATGCCGGATTGATTCCCATCAGCGCCTTGTACTGCGTCTGAGTAACCTCCGTCTGCTGCATCCAGAAGCCCTTTGTCAAAGTGACTTCGACCTGGGGTTCATTCATCTTGCGGCCGAAGGCATCTTCCTTGCTGCCCATCACAAAGGTCCCCGGCGGACACCAGACGAACTTGATGCCCAGAGGCGTCAGTTCGCGGATTTCTCCCGGCTGAGTTCCCTGTGGAATGGCTTCCGATGGATGCGACGTGTCGGATGCCAGCGGGATGGATTCAAACGGTTCCGGAACGAGATTCTCCGGGTTTGCCGCCGCGCTGACGCTTCCGGCACCAGCCGTGCCGCCAGCCGTTGTGCTTCCGTCCGGACTCTCCTGACAGCCGGCAAGCCCGGAAGCTGTGACGGCAGTCAGAACCAAAACCAGCATTCGATACATAGGAATTGCCTCTTGTTGTTGATGCCGGAGTCGCATCGGAGATTGATCGCAGGACACTCCCGCCATCATAGCTGCCGACTTCGTGGTCGAGCAGCCTGCCCGGAGCTTTCTCCACGCGGAATTCTCATCAGGCTACCGCCGCAATTTCAAACGGACAAGTATTACCAGCCGTCACCGTTCGCGGAACACGCGCGGAAGCGACGCTGATGCATTGAATCCCGGTGTTGCCGGCGATCTGCCCGTCGCAACAGGTACGACATCTTCGCCGAAGCTGTGCGTCGCAGCCGCAGGAAGTTGTCTTGACACTCCCAGCCTCGATCGTGCGACGAAGATGCAACAGATTGCCCGACCGGGGTTCTCTCCGAAGATTTCGTAAAGATTGCCACCGTCCGGGCGAATCATTCGGCGCCGGCGAATCATTCGGCGCCGGCGGATCTTTCGCGGCCTTCGAAGCCAGGATGACACGCGCCGAGGACTCGGCAATAATTCTCCGTTCGATGGATCACGGGATGGCAGGCATTCCGGTTAGCCTGGAATTCTTCGCGCAACTTGCCGCAGGTCAGGCAGTTGCAGTTGCGCACAACGTTACCTTCAGCCACGCGCGAAACGAGCTGTGTATTTTCCGGAACAATGCTTCGCTGCGGAAACGGTGGCTCGCACCGCCGACTGGTGCGCGTCGGTCGGCCGACCCGGAATCGCATCCGAATATCCACTCGCATTTCCCCGACTGAACCGCAAGACATGAAGCGACGACACCAAATTTCGGGAGCCGCGATCTGGCTGATCGTTCTGGTCGGCGGCGGCTCGTTCCTCAACAACCAGATGACCGCACAGTCCAGCAGCCTGTCAGCACTGACGACCGACGTCGGCCGTTGGGTTGCGGGACGGACACGGCGATTCGAAGCGTCCGGCTCGGACCCGTTCATCGTCGCGGTCGGCGACGCCGTGTTTCTGGAATCTTCGCCCGGTGAGTACGTTCAGGCTGGCCTGGTGACACAGATTCCCGGCTGGTCCAGCAACGCACCGGTCTGGTCGACAAATGCCAACGTGCTGCTGTATGACGGTCCTGCGGTGGACGCTTCCGCCGGTTTTCGACTGAAATACTATTCGACGCCGATGTCGCTGGACTGGGTCGTGAAAATGATCATCCCGCCGGATCGGCGCCGGGAGATCGCCGATCTGCTGACCGCGGAATGGCAGATTCAGCAGCGCGAAGTCATGGCGGAACTGAAGCCCGTGATGCAGGAAAGCCTGCGTCGCGCGGTGGCGGCGGTCGAAGCCGAGCTGCCGAAGATTCTGGAACGCCATCGCGACGAGTTCCAGAAACTGGCGGATCGCTACAAGGAAGAAATCGTCCGGGCGGAAATTCTGCCGCTGGTTCGTGACGAAATCCTTCCGATTATTGAAGAGGAAGCACAGCCGCTGGTGAGCGAACTGGCGCGAAGCCTGTGGCGCCGCGTCTCGCTGTGGTCGTTCACCTGGCGCTATCTTTACGACAAGTCTCCTCTGCCGGAACGGGACGCCGTCAAGTCCGAGTTCCAGCGCTTCCTGGACGAAGAAGCGTCGCCGGAGATCCGCTCACGCTCCGACGAATTCATCAAAGTCACCGAAACCATCATCGCTCGCAGCATGAAGAACCCGAAGGTCAAGCAGGTCATCAGCGACAACCTGCGCAAGGTCGCCGCTGATCCGGAACTGCAGTCCATCATCTGGTCCATCATTCGCCAGGCACTGCTGGAAAATGAAACTCTGCGGACGGAGCTGGAACACTATTGGCGAAGCCAGGAAGCCCGCGCGGCTGTGCAGTTTGCGTCCACACGTCTGGAACCGACCGTGCGGAAGATCGGCGACATGATCTTTGGAAATCGGGAGACAGGGATTACGCCGGAGTTCTCGCGGATTCTCCGGTCACAGATTCTGTCGAAGGATCGGCACTGGTTTGTGCTGGTGCCGAACGAAGCGTCACCGTCCGCGGCCGCCGTTGACGGGGTCGTGCCGATCGAAATCGCGACGGAGTCCATGCTGTATCCTCTGAAGTTCGCCGGCACCGAACAGAGCCCGCTGACACCTTCGGACTCAAAGTAAGAGTCTGCGCCAGGACGCGACGGGCTCGTCAGGATGCGGCAAGTCCGGTGACGCTGCCTCAGTTGACATCGCGTCCGGTCAGCATTCGTTCGATGTTGTCGGACCGGCAGGCCACTTCGATCACGCTGCATCGAATTGCCGTCGACGTCACGGTGGCTCGCGGGAATGTGTCGACCATGACAAATGACGGCTTTCCGTCGACGTCTCGAACGGATAACGCTCCGTGCAGAACTTCGGAATTCAGTCGCAGCGCTGCTTCGTAAAAGTCCGGGCGAGCGTCGCAGCAGACACTGTAAATCAGCAGCAGCCGTTCACTGGCTTTGTGACCGCTGTTTTCGACGAACACCGTCTGAGTGCGGTCGCCCGACAGTTTGACAACAACCTCAAACGCCTTACCTCGGACTCGGACACTGACATTGGGCAAGCCGTCGAAGGCTTCCAGCACCAGCGCGTCCAGATCCCGAACGGATCCCAGCACGGCCTGCAGCAATTGCGAAGCGGCGGCTCCGTCGGCCGGACGATTCTGCGGACTTCGCGACAGCATCAGACTGACGCATTCCGCGACGTCCAGCGGAATCTCCGGATTGTGCCGGCGAACTCCCCGGAACGTTCCCTGAATGATTGCGTTCATCAGCAACTGCATCGTGTCACCGGCAAACGGATAGTGCCCCGTCAGCATCAGGTAGTAGCAGACTCCCAGAGCGAACACGTCGCTGGCCGGAGTCGCTTCGGCACCCTCAAACAATTCCGGAGCCATAAACAGCGGTGTTCCCGCCAGTTTGGTGTCCTTCAGTTCGTTGGACACAATCCGTTTGGCCAGTCCGAAGTCAGCGATCTTTGGAATCCCCGACGGCGTGATGAGCACGTTGTCCGGCTTCAGATCGCGGTGAACGATGCCCAGCCGATGCGCGGCGGCCAGCCCTTCCGCAATGCCCACTGCCATCGCCGTCGAACCAATCGGCCCCAGCGACTTCGAAGCCTCAATGGCGCGTTGCAGCGACTGTCCCGCGACGTACTCCATCTCCAGAAAGTGATGATCCCCGGCCTGCCCGGTCGCGTGAGCCGTCACGATGTTGGGATGCACCAGAGCCGCGACCGCACGCCCTTCATTCTGAAACCGACTCACGTAGTCGACATCGCGAGACACCTTCTTCGGCGATAACACCTTCAGCGCGCAATGACGGTGCAGGGATTCGTTGCGAGCCAGATAGACAACGCCCATGCCACCTCGCCCCAGCAGACGTTCGCAGCGATAGATGTGCAGAAGCTGGCCGTCCAGCAGGTCCGCGTCGGTGGCCACGATCAGATCGGTCGCAGGTTCGACGTTACTCGATGAACCCGCCGCCGCAAGCTGCGTGTCGTGAGTCCAGTCCGGACGATCCCCCGGTGACATCCCGCACCGAGGACACATGCCGCTCGCGGCGGGGAAGTAGTCGTTACATCCCGAACAATAGTATTTTGGCACGATGCAGGTGTCTTCGGGATTCGCGGAGGCGGCGATGGTGTCCGGCATGGTCAACGATGTCCTGAACGGTCAGCGCCAACCATTGTAACGATGCGACGAACAACTCCTACTGCCGAACAATTCGCCCGCGACACCGAATTCCTGGCCGGGATCCGTTCCGCCCGTGCCTGCCGGCGCGCGTGGACAACGACTGCACTCCGGTAAGTTCCCCATCCCGAGGCGCGCCGCCACCGTCGTCCCGGCCGCCATCGTCCCGGCCCGGCGAGCTGCGCGACGTCAGTCCGCAATCACCATCTGCGAACGCGATCGCGCGGCGGGAGATGAGTTCGCAGAAAACCTGGCTCGGTCGTTGTTCGGACTGTTTGGTTCTCACGGAGGCACGGAGTCACGGAGAGACTCATAGTTCGCCGTGGACGATTCGCGTGATGCCGCTTTTCATCAGAGCTTCGCCGAAGTTCAGCAAATACCCAGGCTTCAGGCCCGTCAGACGGAGATACGTCAGCACCTGCTTCTTGTGAGCCGCGTGAACGGTCTCAACAGAATTGAGGTCGACGATCAGGACGCCAATCTCGTTCTCATGCATCTCCGTGCCTCAGTGGCTCCGTGAGATCACCATGCCAGCTGCAGACAATCTGTGTGCCACCGGCAGTGGCAATGTAATTCCGTTGGCTGACTCAGGTTTCTGTCGTTTTCAACCACGCCGGGAATTCCCAGTGCCCGCACCTCCAGCGGCGTGGGATGAGTTCGAACAAGACCTGGCTCGGTCGTTGTTCGGACTGGTTGGTTCTCACGGAGGCACGGAGTCACGGAGAGACTCATAGTTCGCCGTGGACGATTCGCGTGATGCCGCTTTTCATCAGAGCTTCGCCGAAGTTCAGCAAATACCCAAGTTTCAGGCCCGTCAGACGGAGATACGTCAGCACCTGCTTCTTGTGAGCCGGATGAACGGTTTCAACAGATTTAAGTTCGACGATCACTTTCCCCTCGACGATCAAGTCCGCTCGAAAACCTTCATCGAACCGCTGACCCCGGTATTCGATTGAAACGGAACCTGACGCTGAACGAACAGTCCTCGATTCCGCAGCATCGCGGCGAGTGTCACTTCGTAAACCGTCTCCAGCAGCCCAGCCCAGATCCCGGTGCAAGTGCACTGCACTATCGACGATCAAGGTGCCAATGTCGTTCTCATGCATCTCCGTGCCTCAGTGGCTCCGTGAGATCACCCGCCCGCCTGCAACCGATTGCCGGCAGAGAAGCACTGCTCAGGGGGCTGGAATATGTGCGACCGGCTGTAACAGTGTACTTCTGTTGGCCGACTTACAATACAGGAAGAGCCAGATGGGTACACAATTGCGTGCCTCAGGTTTCTGTCGTTTTCCAACACACCAGGAATTCCCAACACTCGCAAGCCACTTGGCGTGGGATGAGTTCGGACTGGTTGGTTCTCACGGAGGCACGGAGTCACGGAGAGATTCATGGTTCGCCGTGGACGATTCGCGTGATGCCGCTTTTCATCAGAGCTTCGCCGAAGTTCAGCAAATACCCAGGTTTCAGGCCCGTCAGACGGAGATACGTCAGCACCTGCTTCTTGTGAGCCGCGTGAACGGTCTCAACAGAATTGAGGTCGACGATCAACGTGCCAATCTCGTTCTCATGCGTCTCCGTGCCTCAGTGGCTCCGTGAGATCACCATGCCCGCCTGCGGCCCATGAATTGAAAACGATCGTTCAGGCCGGGTCTGCGGCCCATTCCTGGAGGCTTTTGACCTGCAGTTCGGGCTGAGCGGCCATGGCTTCCAGGGCGTCGACGACGGCGAGGCAGCCGGGAAGCGTTGTGACGCAGGGGATGCCGTGGGCGACGGAGGCGGCTCGGATGCGGCCTTCGTCCGTACGGGCACCCTTGCCGCTGGGTGTGTTCAGGATGAATTGAATTTCGCCGTTGGCCATCAGGTCCAGAAGGTTCGGGCGGCCTTCCTTCAGCTTTTTGACGCGTTCCACCACGATGCCGGCGTCTTCAAAGACTCGCGCGGTTCCGCTGGTGCAGACGATTTCGAAGCCGAGCTGCTTCAGTCGCCGCGCAGGTTCAATCAGTCTGGCCTTCACGGTCGCGGCGACGCTGATGAAGACTTTGCCGGACGTCGGCAGCCTGGCTCCCGCTGCGGTTTGCGATTTCGCGAAGGCCATGGCGAACTGGCTGTCGATTCCCATGACTTCGCCGGTTGAACGCATTTCCGGCCCCAGCACAATGTCAACGCCGGTGAAGCGATTGAACGGAAACACGCTTTCCTTGACGGACGTGTATTCGGGAATGACTTCTTCCGTCACGCCCTGTTCGCGAAGGGAAACGCCGGTCATAACTTTTGCGGCGATGCGTGCCAGCGACCGGCCGATGGCTTTGGATACGAACGGCGAAGTCCGGCTGGCTCGCGGGTTGACTTCCAGGATATACACCGTGTGCTGATGGTCGGTGACTTTCACGGCGAACTGGATATTCATCAGGCCGTTCACACCCAGTTCCTTCGCCAGAGCGTGAGTGGCGACGCGGATTTCGTCGAGCACCGGCTTCGGCAGCGAATGCGGAGGCAGCGCACAGGCGGAATCACCGGAGTGGACTCCCGCTTCTTCGATATGCTCCATAATGCCGCCGACGACGGTAGTGACGCCGTCGGAAATCGCGTCGACGTCGACTTCGATCGCATCTTCCAGAAACTTGTCGATCAGCACAGGTTTGTCGGGCGAGACATCCACGGCTTCGGTCATGTAGCGGACGAGCGATTCCTGGTCGTAGCAGATCTCCATCGCTCGACCGCCCAGCACGTAGCTGGGACGCACCAGAACAGGGAAGCCAATGCGATCCGCGGCGGCTCGCGCGGCTTCGATGTTGCTGGCGATGCCGTTGGGCGGCTGACGCAGGTGCAGCTTTTCCAGAATTGCCTGAAACCGTTCGCGGTCTTCCGCGGCATCGATCATGTCCGGGCTGGTGCCGATGACGTTGACGCCCGCCGCTTCCAGCCCGCGAGCCAGATTCAGCGGCGTTTGACCTCCGAACTGCACAATGACACCGTCGGGCTGCATGCGGTCGCAGATGTTCAGCACGTCTTCCGTCGTCAGTGGTTCAAAGAACAGATAGTCGGATGTGTCGTAATCGGTCGACACGGTTTCCGGATTGGAATTGACCATGATGCTTTCGATGCCGAGTTCCTTCAGAGCGAACGCGGCCTGGCAGCAGCAGTAGTCGAATTCGATTCCCTGGCCGATGCGATTCGGCCCGCCGCCGAGAATCATGATCCGCCGAGTGCCCGGCTTCTTTGCCGGAGTTTCGTCTTCCTGTTCGTAGGTCGAATAGTAATACGGCGTATAGGCTTCAAATTCCGCGGCGCAGGTATCGACCTGTTTGAACGTGGCTTCGATGCCCAGCGATTTGCGGTGCCGGCGAACATCCATCTGCGACGTGTCCCACCACCACGCCAGTTGAGCGTCGGAGAATCCGTTCTGTTTGGCCAGCCGGATCAGTTCGGGGCCGGCGTCTTCCAGTCTGCTGACGGAGCGGATCCGGTCTTCAATCTGGACAAGCTGCTGCAGGTTGCGAAGGAACCACGGATCGATGTCGGTGATATTGTGGATTTCCTCAACCGACATACCGGCCTTCAGAGCATACCGCAAATAGAAGACTCGATCCGCATTGGGAATCGACAGCTTGCTTTGAATCTCATCGCGGTCCGGCTGACGATCGGTGCCCCACAGATCCTTCTTGCCTCCGCCGAGTCCGAAGTGGCCGATTTCCAGGCCGCGCAGAGCCTTCTGGAAGGACTCCCGAAACGTACGACCGATGGCCATGGTTTCGCCGACGGACTTCATCTGGACGGTCAGCGTCGGATCGGCTTCGGGAAATTTCTCGAACGTCCAGCGAGGAATCTTCGTGACGACGTAGTCGATTGTGGGTTCGAAGCAGGCCAGCGTTTCGCGAGTAATATCGTTGGGAATTTCGTCCAGCGTATAGCCGACGGCAAGTTTTGCGGCGATCTTTGCAATGGGAAATCCGGTGGCCTTGGACGCCAGCGCGCTGGACCGGCTGACTCGCGGGTTCATCTCGATAATCACCATCCGGCCGTCGTCGGGATTGATGGCGAACTGCACGTTGGAACCGCCGGTTTCGACACCGATTTCGCGCATGCAGGCGATCGTCGCGTCCCGCATCCGCTGGTATTCCTTGTCCGACAGCGTCTGAGCCGGAGCGACCGTGATGGAATCGCCGGTGTGGACTCCCATCGGGTCGAAGTTTTCGATGGCGCAGATGATGACCACGTTGTCTGCGCGGTCACGCATCACTTCCATTTCGTACTCTTTCCAGCCCAGAATCGATTCTTCCAGCAGCACTTCGTTGATGGGTGACAGCGCCAGTCCGTGGCGAACCTTGCCTTCAAATTCATCGACGTTGTAGGCGATGCCGCCGCCGGTTCCTCCCAGAGTAAAGCTGGCTCGAATAATGATCGGCAGGCCGATTTCCTGCACGGCTTCGCGAGCTTCCTGCATGTTGTGAACGACGCGACTGCGGGGAACGTCCAGGCCGATTTTCTGCATCGCGACCTTGAACAGTTCGCGTTCCTCCGCCTTTTTGATGACGTCCTGGCGGGCGGCGATCATTTCGACGCCGTATTTTTCCAGCACGCCGTGCTTCACCAGGTCCATCGCCGTGTTCAGGCCCGTCTGGCCTCCCAGAGTCGGCAGCAGCGCGTCCGGACGTTCGCGCTCGATGATTTTTTCGACGTATTGCCAGGTAATCGGTTCGATGTAAGTGCGGTCGGCGGTGTCGGGGTCTGTCATGATCGTGGCCGGATTCGAATTCACCAGCACGACCTCGTAACCTTCTTCCCGCAGCGCTTTGCAGGCCTGAGTTCCCGAGTAGTCGAATTCGCACGCCTGGCCGATCACGATGGGACCGGAACCGATAATCAGGATCTTGTGAATGTCGTCTCGCCGTGGCACGATCGGGAATCCTTCGGGTTTTCAGCGGCGAACCGCGCAAAATTTCGCGAAGGGTAGCAGCTAATCCCGAGCGATCAAGAAGCGTGAATTCCCCTGGCGGAGGCTCTCAATTGTGATGATTTCCGGAAGCTTTTCGGAATGTATCGACGGCGTCCGCCGTTTCGATACACTTCCGGCGGGTCAGGAATTCTCAGGAGCTGTCCATGGCGAAGAACAAGCAACAAAAGCAAAAAGAACGCGAGCGCCGAGTCGCAAAACAGAAGCTGGCCGAAGCCGCGCGCCGTCGCGAAGTCAACAAGTCGGCGAAGAAAGCCGATTCCGCTGTGCCGCGCGCCAGGAAGGTGCTGACCGCCGGGGTGCAGGAAAAGCACGGCCAGGTCACGTCGCAGAAACCCACCGTCACGCATCGCCGAACCGGCGGGTGAGAGGCCGGAGGCCGCAGACGAGAGTCCAGAGACGAGAGACGAGAGTCCAGAGACGCGGGGCCGGAGGCGGCGCCACGGTACACGGCTTTCTGATGGTGTCGGCGGATTTCGGTCAGCGGATTTTGTCGAACAGCTTGTTCAACTGCTGATCCAACTGGCCGTTGATTCGCTTGTCCAGCTCCTGCTGAATCCGCCCGGCACCAAGGTTTTGAACCAGGCCCGCTGTGTCGATCTGAGGCTGGCCGATCGTTCCCGTCACGGGCACGGTCACCGTTCGAGCTGTTCCGGACGACTGTCCCTGCGAACGTTCCAGCGGCACGTCCAGACTGACCTGGATCTGGTGATTCAGGCCGACTCCACCACTGCTGCGAAGCTGGTAACCGGCCAGTTCCAGGACCGCGCTGTCGTGAACAATCATGCCGTCGCGGAGTTCGAAGGCGATGTCCTGAGCCGGCATCGTGATGTCTCGCACCAGAGACTTGCCGGGCTGAACGAGTTCCACGGCCTGCAACAGCGACGCCAGCGACGAACCCGGACTGGCCGTCGCGCTGTGAACGGTCAGCACGGCCTGAATCGTGCTGGCTTCAGGGCGGTTCAGGTCATACAGAAACCGGTGGACTCGCGCGGAGAAACTTCCATGCACCTGAGCCGCGTCGGACAGCAGCGGCGCGACGTAGCCCAGCCATTCTCTGGTCAGTTCCTGAGTCACGTCGATGTTTTCCACACGACTGCCGGTCGCCAGTTGCAGTTGCGACGTTGTCAGGTCATACAGTGGCAGCACGTGAGCTTCACCGGTACTGATGGAACAATGAATCGGCTCCGTGCGAAGCTGGCCGTTTTCCAGAGTCGCCACGGCGGTGCCCGGCCCCAGCGGCAGACCGTACAGACGCCCGCTGGCCCACGCGATCGATCCGCTGGCCGTCAGGGGCGTCAGGCCGGAACCTGCCGAATTCGCCTGTGACCGGGCAACGTCGCCCGGTGTCAGCAGCGACGGTGCTCCGGTGATTCGGAACTGATCGTGTCCGGTGCCGGAGAGTTGGATGTTCTGTTCCGGATCCTGCAGCAAGCGGCGAGACAGGACGTCCAGGTCATAGTCCGCGTCGACGGTCAGGTCGGTTTGAAGCACGCCGCCGGGAGTCGTCAGCAGTCCGTTCACGATTGCCTTCAGACCGGGAACGTCCACTCGTCCGTTGTGAATCTGAAACGCCGCGCCGGATTCATCAATCGCCAGTTGCAGGTCGACAGTCGCCTGATCAATCACGAACGACGACGGTGCGGGAACCGCGGTCGCAGAGGCAGTCGAAGAGATCGTGCGGTACACGGAAGCTTCGCGAAACGCTGCCGTCGGCGGCTGAATCTGAGCCTGCAGGTGCAGCAACTGATCCGGTTCGCCCAGCAGATCGGCGGTCACCTGCGAGCCCGGAGCCAGCCAGTCGGCGGAGTGCCACGGAGCCACCAGAGTCCGCAGCGCCGCGCCGCTGCCTTCGACGTGCAGACTGCCGGAAAACATGTCGACGATCGAAGCCTGCGACGATACCACCAGTCGCGGGCTGCTGACGAGAAGCGAACCGGATTTCAGCAAGACGTCCGCCAGTCTCACGCGTCCCGGCGCTGTGGCGATCGTGGCCTGAATGTCGACGTCGCTGGTGATGCCGGGGCGAGGAACGTCCAGCAGTTGGCTGACGTCCTGCCACAATCGATCCGGATTGACTGTCCCGGCCACGGCCAGGCCGCGGTCAATCTGCTGCCGGTCAATCGGATCGATGGTCACGGTGCCGAAGTTGCCGGTCAGTCGCGACCTGTCGAGCGACCACGATGACGGCGAACACCGACCGACCGCGTCCGCGCGAATCGGGGAGTCCCAGTTCAGCCGCCGGCCGTTGTCAACCGCCTGGATCGGTGTTGTTTCCACCGCCGCCTGCCACCGCAGCGATTCGGCGTCGAACTTCGTTCCGGCGGCTGCGGAATCACGATTCACCTTCACGGCAAATCGAACGGCGCCTTCGCTGATCGTGATGCCGGGCCGCAGCAGCAGTGTCTTCGGCAGCATCGACGACAGTTCCGCGACGTCGACTCGCCCCTGAAGAACCACCTGCCCCGCGGACGCCGCTTCCGCGTCAGTGACGGCCTGCGCGGAGTCTGCTGTCCCCGTGCGATCAGCCGACTTGATGATGTTCAGCAACGGATCGGACTTCGCGATCTGCACTTCGCCTGATCCGGAAAACTCCGCCACGGAACTCTGCAGCCGCAGTTGATTCAGCACGATTCCGTCTTCGGCAATTGCGACCGCTCCGTTCATCGAACAGCGATCGAGACTCAGAAATTCGCCGTCGGCCCACGACGGATCACTCCACCGCACATCACGGCCCGCGACCTGCAGTCGTCCGGCAATCCCGTCGCTGAGCGTCGAACCCAGCATCCTGACCTGCATCCGACACGACACGTTCCCGGAGCATCGCGTTCCCGGAAGAACACGGTCGATCAGCGGCTGCAGTTCCGTCAGAGCCAGCCACTGTGTGTCGACGGCAATCTGACCGGCCGTGCCGTCGTCCGACGCGGGCTTCATCCGCACACTGATCGCCGGCGAATTCTGAAGACCGGTGTCGGTTCCGGAATTGCTCGCCGCAGCGTCATCGGCCGGGTCGTCGAACGGCTGCAGCGGGAAATCGGCCGCCAGTTCGTCAAGCGTCGCGGCGATGCGGGGGTTGACTCCGTTGCGACGGCTTTCCGCCGTGAACCGATCGTCCGCCGCGCCAACGGGAGCACGGTGGTCATTTCCCAGGCTGGCGACCAGTGCCACGTCGGGAAGTTCCGAGAGGTTCCCGGTCGTCGAAAAATGTCCGCTGATTCCGGCAAGCGTCGCACCGGCGAAAGCGTCGTCAGCCGATTGAAGTGTCACGCGGCCATCTACGAATTCCACTGAAACCGGAAAGCCCTGAGTGTTCGAACTGTCGGATTCTCCAAACACCTGCAGCAGCGTGGTTTCCAGGTTGGTCCGCCCGTCGCGAACAACAAGATTCAATTCCGGTCGCTGAACAACGACTTCCGCTCCGCGTCCCAGATTCATCGCCAGACGCCATAACGGCTGCCGCGTGACAACGGATTCCGCTTTCAGCAAGTCGGCCGACAACCGGTCCGCGGAATTCGCTGTCACTGCTTTTCCGACGCTGGCTGCGGGAACCGCGTCCGGAACAGCGGCGGTGGCATCGGAAATCACCAGCCCGCGAATTTCAACGGGACTCCACCAGTGCAGCACCGCGGAATCGAATCGAGTCACACCGGCCAGACGCGGGTGCACCGCTTTCAACACCGACGGGAGGAAGCCCGACACTGTCAGCAGCGTCGGCAGGAACAGCACCAACATCGCCACGTAGATCAGTCGTCGAATCCACCTGGCACGGCTCGACAACGGCGGTGCCGCGGCAGGCGGAATGACGGACTCCGCTTTCAGCTTCACTGCGACCTGTTCTTCCGATGTCGACGACTTGCCCATCGTATTCCTTCCAATCTCATCCCGCCGAATCACCGGGCGAGCGGCACTGAACGAACGTTGCGGGAACCTCACGAGAACCGAACCCGCTGCGCCGAAGTTCGGTCGGCGCGCGAAATGGCGTGTTCGTTCCGCGCGAATTGGTGCCACACTTTCATCGGCCATCGCAGCCGATCCGTGACACGTCAGACCGCCGGCATTCCGTCAGCCGACGCGATTTGTTGACTCGCGACTTGCCGGGTTTACCACCCTTCGTCGCGAACGGTGAATGATCCGAAGATCAGCGTTCGGGTTTTCGAGTCTGCGTCGACGGCGCAATTTCCGTGATCGATTCCGATTGCGCAAACACTGCCGGGACGAACGCGGCGTGGCTTCGCTGACCATCGCAGCTTCTCTGACCGTTGACCGTCAGCAATTTGTCGTCAGCGGCACTCAGACCGAAGCATTCCATGCGCCGGGTGACTAGAATCGTGGCCCGGAACCGTTTGCCGTGTAGAGTTTGCACGCGGCGCCGGTACCGCGTGTTCGCCGCCCCGTCATTTTCGGCGACGCGTTCCATCGCACGGACTGGCGAGGGCGATTCCGCAGTCGTCCGCCAGATTTCATTACCGTTCAATCATTGGATTTGTCGAGATGCTCCTGGATTCCCGCCGCGGTTCGTTCCTTTCGTTGTCTGTATTCTTGAACTCGCTGCTGGTCGCCGTTGCGTGCGCCTGGTTCGCTGCAAATTGTGTTGCCGTGGAACCGGAGCCGGAGCCTCAAACCACCGCCAGCGATCCTCGGGTCGGAACGAAGGTTCTGGTCACCACGGCCGGAGCGGAACTGAAAACGCCGAAAGCCGTTGTGTGGCGCGCGTATCTGGGCGAAGTGTTCACCGTGTCGCTGGTCAACGGCGAATGGTTGTGGATCAACGAAAAGCAGGGCTGGATGTGGGACCGGCAGACCGTTCCGCTGGCGACCGCCATTCAGGAAACGTCCACGCGTCTGAACGAAAGCCCGACGGCGGAAAACTTTCATCTGCGAGGCGTGGCGTGGCTGGCTCACGATGATTACGACAAGGCGATCGCGGACTTCACGCAGTGCCTGGCGAAGGAACCTCGCAACGCCGGAGCCTTCAACAATCGCGGTCAGGCCCATTATCTGAAAAAGGATTTCCAACGGGCCATCGCGGACTTTTCGCGAGCCCTGTCGATCGATGCGAAGCACTTCCTGGCGCTGAACAACCGCGCGCTGGCATACATCGCCACGGAACAGTTCGACCCCGCCGTTAAGGACATCGAAGCCGCGCTGGCGCTGAATCCGGAATACCCGGAGGCTCTCAACAACCGCGGCGTCGTGCGTCAGAAGCAGGGCAACACGCAGCAGGCGATCGCTGATTTCAGTGCGGCGCTGAAGATTGATCCGTCCTACACCGACGCCTACGGCAATCGAGCGTACGCTTACCGCATGTCCGGAAAGTACGCGGACGCCATCCAGGATCTGAAAACCGCCATGCAGAAGAATCCGCTGAACTTTGAACCGGTCAATGACCTGGGCTGGGTACTCGCCACGGCAAAGGACAACAGCATTCGCAATCCTGCCGAAGCCGTTGCCATGGCAAAGAAGGCCTGCGAAATGACGCAATACGAAAACTGGAACGCGCTCGACACGCTGGCCGCCGCGTCGGCAGAGGCCGGCGATTTCAAGAATGCCGGTCAGTGGATCACCACCGCCATCGAAAAAGCGCCGGAAGACAGGCGAGCACCGCTGAAGGCTCACCAGGAACTTATCCTGTCCGGCAAGCCGATCCGCGACTGACAGCTATCCGACGACACTGAGACATCCGCGCTGTCCGCGCCCTGGAGTGCGATGTTCCGGCATCGCTTTGGATTCCGACGAATCGTTGCGTCGCGGGCCATCGTTCGAATTACCTGAAATCACAGACGGTGTGAAACCGAAAGCGACGACGAGTCGCCGCACTCCAAAACCGCTTTTGCCGAGCCGCTGTTTTGGAGTGCGATGTTCCGGCATCGCTTTGGATTTCCCGGCATCGTCGCATCGCGGGCAATCGTTCGAATTACCCGAAATCGCAGACTGTCTGGAATCGAAAGCGGCGACGAGTCGCCGCACTCCAAAACTGCTTTGCCGAGCCCCTGTCCTGGAGTGCGATGTTCCGACATCGCTTTGGATTTCCACGCGTTGATCTCACATCAGCTTTCGTCGCATCGCCTTTGACGGGCGATTATTTCGCGGCGTGTACGGGTTCGGAATCGGAATCTTCCGTGCGGGAAACTTCCGCCGAAAGCGAATGCGGTGACGGCACCGGATGTGTTCTCCACCAGTTGGCGATGATTGACGCGACGGTGTTCATGACCGGCCCGAACACGATTGGCGCCAGTCCCAGTGTTGCGACTCTGTTAAGTTCTTTGGCGAGTCCGGAGGCCAGGCCTGCGTTCTGAAGGCCGACTTCCAGCGAGATCGTTCGGCAGGTCTGCAGATCCAGATCCAGCAGGCGGCAAACAACGTATCCCAAAGTGAAGCCGGCCACGCAGTGCAGCAGACAGGCACCGATCAGCAGCAGTCCCATCTGCATCAGATTGTCGCGGCCGGTGGCGACCGTCAGCACGGTCAGCACAATGATTCCCGTCATGGAAATCAGCGGCATGACCCGGTCCAGCCAGTGAAAGCGATGGTAGAACAGGTGATGAAACACCAGACCACCCAGGACCGGAATCAGCACGATCTTCGCCATGCTGAGCATCATCGCCGGAACGTCAATGGCAATCATTTCTCCGGCCAGCAGGTGCATCAGCACAGGTGTCAGGATCGGCGCGATGAGCGTGGTTGCCGCTGTCATGGTCACAGACATCGCGACATTTGCCTTTGCAATATAGGACATCACGTTAGACGCCAGACCGCTGGGAGACACTCCCACCAGAATCATCCCTGCGGCGATTTCCGGAGGCAGCCCCATGGCATGCGCCAGAAGGAACCCGACCATCGGCATGATGCTGAACTGGCACGTGACTCCCACCAGAATACCCCACGGCATTCTGGCCACGCGAGCAAAGTCGGCGATGCTTAACGTTGTGCCCATGCCGAACATGATGACCTGAAGGATCGGCACGAACAGCCTGGTAAACTCAAAGTCGCCGATGCCGATAAACCATGCCGGGTACGACATTCCCAGGATAACGGTGGCGATCGTCCAGATCGTGAACGACTTTGGACGCAGACGCGGCAGAACAGACGATGCCACAGCCAGGCTGATCGCCATGCCGGTCAGTGACGGTGCGACCCATGAAGTTCGACCCGACGCCAGGGACACAGTCAGGATCGCCGCAGACACGAACGCTGCGGCCAGCAGTCCTGTTCCGGCCAACATTGTCGCCCTGCGAACGGAAGTCGATTCATAGTCCGCGGAGTCCGTTGTTCGGTCTGACATTGACTGCCGTCCCGGAATGGTTGCGAAAGTGTCTTTGCAGGGATCGCTGCGGGCCAAAATATTTCGGCAGACGCGAGTCGCAGCGAACGGGGGTGGTGCAGCGAACCGCAGCGAGATTCGTACAGGGCCGCTAAGAATTGCGGCTGACGGAAATCGTAACGCGCGGCGGGTTTCAATCGAAGCTGCCGTCAGTGCGACGCATACCGCAGCCAGGAACAATCCACGACGCCGGATTCCGGTCGGACGACCGGTTCCTGAGCGGCATTCTCTATGACTCCGGCGCGGCAACGGCGTCGGCGAAGCTTTGCCCGATGGACATTCTCAATCGCTGCTCGCCCGATTCGATCGTGACGGACCGGTCATCGACGTCAATCACGCGGCCGTTCATCGCAGGCGTTTCGAATTCCGTTCCCGGCGCCAATTGATGGACTCGGTTATCAATCTGTTCGGTGATCCATGCTGTCGGTTTCCCGTTGCGGAACGTCACGGCGCTCAGAATCGTCAGCTTCATCGGGTCCTGCTGATTGAGGCCCACACCAAACACGTTGTCGCGCGCGATCACGTCGTAGGAGGACCGCGACGGGAACGCCATCATTCCGGAAGCCGCTTTGGTCAGCGTCTGACGCTGCGTGCCGGGAATAATGACCGCTTCGACGGACATCGACAGATCGAACTGACCGCTGGAAGCGACCGGCATCAGCCGCAGACTGACAATCCGATGAAGCTGGCCGGACATTTCGAAGTCGTACAGCCGCCGTCGTGATCTGGCTTAGTGAACCGCGTGCCTGAACATTGAACGGCATGGTGCGATACAGGCCGCGGCGATTCGCCGGAGCACCGGAATCGACGACGGCGTTGCGAAGTTTGGCCGTGCGGACCGTCTGCAGCAGCCAGTTGCGGTACAGGGACCGAGCGGTTTCCGTGGCATCCGGCAGCGATCGCTGCTGCAGAAGTTCAATCTGTTTTCCGGCTTCCCGAGCTTCGGCCAGCAGAGCTTCGCGGTTCTTGATTTCTTCCCGCAGTTCGTTGTTCTCCCCTTCCAACTCACGCAGCGGACCCTGAATCACGGAAGACAAAACATAGTCTCCCGCGCGGACGACGGCAGTCAGGATCAGCGCACCCAGCAGCAATTGTTGGCGTGTCAGTTTCACGGCTGCGGCTCCTTCGAATCAGCCGTTGCCGGAGCACCTGCCAGAACCGCAGCGGCCGTCGCCGAATCCGGGGGTTCGGCGGAAGTCGGTTCGTCGGAAGAACGGTCACCCGCCGGCGCCGCGTTGCGAGTCGTGCGGTCGACGGCGAGGTAGCGATCTTTGGGCCGGCTCCTGACCTGCATCGTCGTCTGAAAATCCCAGACGCTTTGCTTTCCGTCGGTCCGTTCCCGAATGCCGGGAGTTCTCAGTTCGTGGTATTGGTCGCGAAAGCTGTCTTCCATCTGTCGCACGGCTTCCGGTGACCGGCTGGTCCCCTGAAACGAGACGACAAAGCCCGAACCCGACGACGTCGCGGAAAATTGCTGGACGGCAAGCTGCGGGCTGGACGGCATGCGGACCGTGATATCGCGAAGTTCGTCCAGCCAGCACAGTCGCGACTTCTGCCACGCATCCAGCACCCTGGCACGATTCCGCTTCGCTCGCGTTTCGCCGACGAGTTCATCGAGTTCGGCCAGGCGGCTTTTCAGCGAAGTATTCTCCTGCTGCAACTCAGCGAACGTGGAATGCACGTAGTACCAGCCGCAGCCGACAAGCAGCGCGGCGACCGTCGCGGCGGCCAGAATTCGGTTCCGCAGCCTTGCCGGCGGCGGCGGTCGGCGCGGATTCAGGAAATCAATCGCTGGCCGGCGATTCAGAGCCTCCTCCTTCAGCGCGGCAACCAGCGGCGCGAAGGCGCACATCGACGCTTCACCTGCGTCACCGTCGATCAGCGAACGCGTCGAAACGCGTCGAATCTCAAACGGGAACTGTCCCTGAAATTCGTTGATCAGCGGCGCAGCTTCGATTTCCGATCCGACGACAACAACCTCCGACAATTCGGTTGTCTGATCCGCGAATCGGGAATCGGACAGCAGCGTCCGCGTGACTTCGGACGCGACAAAACTGACTCTGTCGGCGGGTTTCATTTCCGGGGGAAGCCGGATCGTGCGAGTCAGGATCGGCAGGTCGTCCTGCACCGCCAGTATCTGAGCCGTCTCATCGCCGCTGCTGATTACCAGCGACGCCGTGTGATCGCCTTCCGATTTCGGCGAAGCGAAGATTCGCAGCGAACACGTCGCCAGGATGGCCTGACACTTCTCCGATCCCGCGGCGCTGACGATATCGGTGACGGATCGAATATCGCCCGCATGCAGCGCCATCGCGATCACGTTTCGAGATCCGTGTTCGTCGGGTGGAAGAGCCACATAATCGATAACGCCGTCGGCGGACAATCCCGGCAATTCCCGCTGAGCCAGGTTGTTGACGATGACGGGCAGTTCATCGTCCGTCGCCGGCGGCACGGCAAACGTCGCGGCATCGATCATGCCGCGGTTCAGGCACAGCAGCAGCCTGGATCGACCAGCCTTCAGTTCGCCGATCAGTTCCTGAATCTTTACGGCGATGTTCGGCGCGGCCTGGTCGTCGTCCGCTGATAGTGCCCGGCGACCGGCAGACAGAACGCGCAGCGACCCGTTCTTCTCCGACTTTGCGAAAACAAAGCGAAGGTGTCCCGCGTTCCAGGAAACTGCCAGAAGTCTGCTCATGGGTCACCCGTCCGGCTGTTGATCGCTGCCGGAGTCGTCACAGAGAATTTTCCTGCATCGTCAATCACGGGCTGCGGCCTTCGAACCGCGAGCCAAAGGAACTCGATTCCACATCCGACATCGGCTCGTTCAGCGGTGAATGCAATTCGAAAAGCGGAACCGTCAGGCCGTGCCCCGTCAGGTCCGTCCAGTCTACGACTCTGGCCGGTTGATTGGCAGCATCGATTATCACTTTGCGGCGCAGTATTGGCCCGCCGATCAGTCGAAACACCACGATCTGCGCGGAATGAACGTCTCCCCTCGTCGTAATGTCGCGGTGAATCTGCCGATACGTCGGCACGTCGATGACGCGGCGAGTCAGCAGCCACGCCGTCGACAGCCGTTCGCTCTCCGACAGCGTGGCTCGCTGCTGCACAACCTGCGCTGCGATCGCGGGGTCTTCGAACAGAGTCCGCAGCACACGCTCCGACGCCAGATGGATGTTGATTCGCCCTGTCAGAACGCGGGAAGAATCGGTTGACGTGCGGTCTTCCAGGATTCGCAGCCATTCGGCAAATTCCGCACTGTCGCTCTTCAGCGGACTGTTGACCAGAACACCTCCGGACGAAGAAGGAAGCTGTACTGCGGAATCCACCAGGTCCGACAGGTCAGTAATCGGAAAGAACGAAGTCGCGGTACTCGGCGACACATCAACCGCCAACGGTGAGACGCCCGCCGACGTCGAATACACAACGCCGTACATCCGTACCAGTCGAATGAAGCGAGCCAGTTCGTCGGTCAGAATCGGAGCCAGCTGCGCTTCGAATGCCGCCAGATCCGTGGTTGTGCTGTCGTTCAGATTCAGCCGCGGCAAACCGTCGCCGGAAACATTTCGTTCCGCGCTGTGAACGGTCAGCAGGTCTTCCCACGCGATGGCTTCGTCGCGATCGATGGTCTCCGGCAGCGCCGCCGAACCATAGAACATCTGACGGCGAACACCCTTCACGAACAGAAGCTCCTGCAGCGACAGCGGGACGTCATTTCTCGGACGATAGGGCGGATTCAGCCGCTGATAGTAGTCCGCTTCGGCGCCAAATTCGCGAGGTTCGTCGTCGGCGTCGAGCCAGTCGAGAATCGCGTCCGCAGCCTGTTCGTTCATTCCCGGAAACTGCATCAGCGCTGTGCGTCCGGAGCCCGGAATGGATTCATCCCGCTGCAGAAGCGTCCCCAGATGCAGCTTCGCGGATTCGTTCTGCAGACCGAATTCCAGTGACGGTGACAACGCGTCGACGCCGTAGTCGCCGGGCGATTCAAGCGGAAGAATATCACTGATCGTTGTGGCTGGCGCGGGCATTCGCTTGACGACAGAGAATCGCCAACTGTCAACGGTGCCTGTTTCGCCGAACGATGATTCGCGAGGCTGCCGATCCGACTGCAATGGAGCGACGACTCGGGATCGAAAACCGCTGCCGCCGATTCCATCCGCCGACATCTGCGACGTGGAAGAGAAGCCGGCAGCAACGGACTGCTCGGAAGTCAGCCCCGCTGCGATCCGTTCGGTGTGCGCCGTCAGAAAGGATTCCGCACTGGCCATCGTCTGTTGAGCCTGCAGCAGATCGCCGCTGATTTTCGCGGCTTCGTACTCCGTCGTCATGTCAGCCAGAAATCCGAAACCCGCCAACGCGACCATGACGACCACAACCAGCACAATGATCAGCACGATCCCGCGCCGTTCCGCATGTGGGTGGACTTCGCGACGCCGCAGCACGGAACGTTGGGGCGCAACTGCGGCTCGGCAATTGTCATCGCGGCGCCAATCGGATCGCTGTGCTTTCATGGCAGCAGCTCCTCACCGAACGAAACCGATCCGGCATTGTTCGCAACCGGCAGGACGGACGCATTCATCAGGATGATTCGACTGTGAAATCGCGGCCTGATTGCCGCCAGGGGAGCCGCGGAAGCAGAATCGCGCACCGACGTTGATCGCCTCGTGACGTCCGGCGCGGAACGATCGTTCATCGGCGACAGTGGATAACCGGAATCGACCTGCCCGGGAAAGGCGGCGCGGATCAATTCCAGTTCGTTCGCGTTGACAAGATCAAATTCGACGCGGATCGCAGCCAGCGTGCGAAACGCGTCGGCGTCCGTCCATTCGGCGGACCACGTGCTGCCGTCGAAGTACGCAAACCGGCAACCGACAACTTCGGGAATCCATTCGACACTCGGCGGCGTCGAGACTGCCGCGGCCCGCAGCGACTCGGTATCGGTCAGCGAATCAGCCGGCGGATACAACAGCGCATCCAGTGTGCTGCGAGTGATTTCGACCGCATTGCCGGCCTGATTGCGTTCCGCTGTCGACTGGTCGGCGACCGCAGCCAGAAGCTTCGAGCTGTCAGCCTGAATGCGATACAAGCCGGGAGCCAGCGACGTCCCTGCTTCCGACTGCCCGAATGGCTGGAACTGATAAACGACCGTCTGAAATTCCGGCACATCGGCAGCGATGCCATCGGGGCTGTCGTCCGTCCGGAGATCCGACCCGCCGCCAAGCTGTGTCAACAGGTCGATGTCAGACAGAGGTTCCGCGGCTTGCAGCGGCGCTTGCCGAATTGAAAGACGCAGCGCCGACACCGTTCCATGCACGGACACGGTGCCGGGCACTTCGACGCGCGCGGATGTCAAACCGGCGGCAAACGGATCGGACATCGCGACGGCATCAAAACCGGAGAAGCCCGGTTCACCCGAATCGAAGCCGACGCTGTCCGCTGCAATGCCGCTCACCGTCGCACCATCGCTGTTGGTTTCGATCAGACCGACATCGGCACGTCCGGTTCCCGCGGCGTTCAGATCGTCAGCGACGATTCGGAACAGCGAACGGACAAGCTGCTGTTCGGTTGTCTGAGCGGTTCCGGCCGTCAGCAGGCCGTTGTACATGGACATCAGGCCCCACACGGCCGACATCAGAGCCGACACCAGCACCATCGCGATCAGCATTTCCAGCAGCGTGTAACCAGCAGTTCGCGAGTTCTCCCAGCGACGTCTGTCCGCGCGAACGGGAATCGCAGCGCTGTTTCGCGCGGTGATGTTGCGCACAGCGCAGTTTCGCGCGGTAATGGCCGCGTCACACGGGTTGTGGACGAAAGGCGGCGTGTTCATGGAAACGGCGCCTCCCGCATCAGCTCTTCCTGTCCGAAGGACGTATTCGTTTCGGTCTCGACTGTCTCGGACAGCACCCATCGCGTCAGCATGAAACTCACCGGCCGTTCCGTGGGCGAGTCGGTTCTTGTCACCGCAACGGTCAGCGTCAGCAGTTCCGGCATATCGTTGACAGGAGCCGTGCGAACCGAATAGATCCAGTCGGGCGTTTCATCAGCCACCGGACGAGATCCGCGTGAACTGTTTTCGAACGGACTTTCGGTCGGCAGCAGTTCGGTTTCGACGTCCGAAATCAGCGGCGCGACGGGCAGCAGCGGTTCGCCTTCAACCGGATCGGATGGTCGCAGTCCCAGCAGGATTTCGTTCAGCGTGGTTTCGCAAAGCTGTTGAGCCTCCGAATTCAGTGCCGCCCTGTTCGCCTGACTTCGCCCCATCGACGCCAGCCGCGCCAGGACCACGACGCTGCCCATCAGGATCGCTGTTGCCAGAATGACTTCAATCAAACTATACCCCGAGCGGGGCAAATTGAGGTATTCTGGCTCGCGGCATGAAGAAGTGCGAAAAGTATCAGCGCTCGCCGCGGCCAGTATAAAGCCGCTGCGATCCGCTGTCTGCGGCTTTTGTCGGGACACGATCATGGGACCGCTCCTTCGGTCGGCTGCCGCTCCGCGATTGGATTCTCGCCCGATGACGAATGCGCTGTCCTGCGCACTGGTGCCGAACAGGAAACCGCCGATGTCAGTCCGCGAACGGAAACATGCACCACAAAATCGCGGCTGCCGGTGACGATCAGCGACGCGTCGCGGCTCGCTCCGTTGGGGAAGAACGAAATCGGATCCGACCAGGCAGGTGTATCACTGCCTCCGAACGACGTCGCGTCGCTGAAAGTCGCCCCGTCGTTCTCGGTGGAACTGTCGCCGACCGGGTTCGCGCTGAACTGCACGCCGTCGGGCAACAGTCCGGTACGAACAATGCGAAACGGCGTCGCGTCGATTTGAGGATCCGCAGCGCGGTCGCCGATGACACCGTTGTCGAATTCGGCGGGACCTGTGGCGAACGCCGGCTGATTCGACTGCAGTTGATTTGAAACCGCCCGACCGGCGTCGGAAATGGTCGCCGGCATGCGTTGCCGAAGCTGCCATTCCCGGCCGCCGATTCGGTAGCGAAACTCAACAACCGCTCCTTCGCGGATGGCGATCGAACGCGCTTTTGCCAGCGATGTTCGCACCTGTCCGCCGGCACTTCGCAGGCGGCTCTTGTCCAGCGGCCCCTGCAGCGACGGAACCGCGATCGCTGCCATCGCGGAAAGAATGCCCAGAACGATCAGCAATTCCAGCAGCGAATAGCCGTTCCGAGCCCTGACGTCTGAATCGCAGCAGCGTTTCATGACTGGTCTCACACTGAACCGGCCGTGGTGCCTTGAACGTCAGTTCGTGGCGACGGAATCAGCGGCGCCGGCATCGGCACCATCGCCGGCGGTTCCGTCTCCCGTCCAACTGACAATGTCGTCATCCGTGTTTTCCTGACCGTCCGGACCGAATGACCAGATGTCCGGCTGATTCATCTTGTTGTGCGTCGGCGGGAATTCGTAGCGGTAACTGTTACCCCACGGATCGCGCGGCAGCGTTTCCGTCTTCAGATAGGGGCCGTCCCACTGCGAACCGGACGCGGCCGCAGTAGCGTCGTCGCCTTCCAGTTCGACAGCTGAATCTGATGTGCTGACACCAGCCGATCCCGTGTCGCCGGAAGGAACAGACACCAATGCCGTAAGTCCCTGTTCGGTGGACGGGAATCGGTTCATGTCAATTGCATAGCGTTCCAGCGCCGACTGAAACATGCCGATCTGAGTCTTCACCGAATTGATGTCGGCCTTCTGTTTGCTGCCCAGCAGTCGCGGTCCGACCAGCGACACCAGCAGCACCAGAATGGCCATCACGATCAGCAGCTCCGTCAGCGTGAAACCGCCGCGGGCGATACGTTCGGATGCAAGTCGATTGGTTTTCATAAAACGATTCTCCCTGTTAAGTCCCGTTCTGAGTTGTGCCGCACTTCGTGTACGGCAACTGTTGGCTTTCGTAAATTCGGCGGGCATCAGCCCATCGAGGTACTCATTTCAAAGACCGGAAGCAGCAATGCGACGATGACAAACAGCACGGCTCCTCCCATCACCATCAGCAGCGCGGGTTCAATCAGACGAACCATCGCATCCAGTTGCCGGGCAACCTTGCGGTCAATTCCGTCGGCAATGTTGGTCAGCACGTTCTCCAGATTGTTGGCTTCTTCCGCGATACTGATCATGGCCATCACATTCGGCGGCAGCAGTCCGCATTTCTGCAGCGGCGCTGACAGGCTTTCGCCGGCGGAAATGTTTTCGGCGGAGTCCCGAATGGCTTTGCCGAGCACCACGTTGCCGGACGAGTCGCTGCTGATTTCCAGAGCTTTCAGCATGGGAACTCCGTTGCGAAGCAGTGTTCCCAGAATTCTGCAGAACCGCGATGTCGCTCCGTTCAGCAGGATGGGACCGAACACCGGCAGCCTGGTTTTCACACCGTCCACTCGCTCCCGACCGGAGGGTGAGGCCATCCACTTCTTCATTCCGAACAACAATCCGGCGATGGCCACCGCCACCAGAATACCGTAACGGCCCAGAAAGTTACTCAGCCACAACAACGCTACGGTCGCGCCGGGCAGAGTTCCCTGGCGTTCGAGTTGTGCGAACAGTTCAGAAAACTTCGGCACGAAGAAGACAATCAGAACCAGCGTCACAACGGATCCGGCCACGGCCAGAAACGCCGGGTACGCCATTGCGCCACGGACTTTGGCCTTCAGTTCCTCCTGCCGTTCCAGAAACTCCGCCGTTTGCTGCAGCGCGTCTTCCAGGAACGCGCCTTCCGTTCCGGCTCGCACGACGCTGATTGTCAGCTCATTGAACACGTCGCGGTGAGCAGCCATGGCTTCGTGCAGTTGTGCGCCTTCGGAAATGCGAGTCCGAATCTTTGCCAGAATGGACTTCATTCTGTCGTGAGGCGTCTGCTGGATCAGAACTTCCAGAGACTGCAGCAGCGGAACTCCGTTCGCCAGCAGGTCTGACAACTGAGTCAGCGTGTTGGCCAGCAGCTCAGCACTGACCGGTCGCTGCAGGTTCAGAGAAAATCCGGCGGGCTTCGCGACTTCCACGCGAATGGGAAACAGCGACCGGTCGGTCAGCAGAGCCATCACGTCGCCGCGCGAATCCGCCGTCATCAGGCCGCTGACGTCCTGACCGGTGATTGTTCTGGCAGTGTATGTAAAGTCCTGCATGTTGTTTTGAAACCGGACGACACGCGTTGTCGAACCGGCGGCCCTCATCAATCGCCGGTGATCAATCGCTCTTGGTGACTCGCAGCACTTCGTCGACACTGGTCAGGCCGCGGGCCACCTTCTTCCAGCCATCCTGCCGCAGAGTCTTCATGCCTTCCGCGATCGCAGCTTTGCGGACGGCGTTCGTGCCCGACCGGTCATTCGCGAGCTGTCGGATCGTGTCAGTGGCTTCCAGCAGTTCGTAGATTCCCAGCCGGCCGGAATAGCCGGTACCGCGACAGTTGCGGCAACCTACCGCTCGGTAGATTGGTGCCGCGCGAGACAATTCGTCCATCGGAAAATCAGACGGCAGTTCATCGCGCGACGGCATCCAGGCTTCGCGGCAGTCTTTGCACAGCGTTCGAACCAGTCGCTGAGCCATGATGCCTTCGACAGTGCTGGCCACCAGGAACGGTTCGACTCCCATATCCACCAGCCGCATAAACGCGCCGGCCGCGTCGTTTGTGTGCAGCGTGCTGAACACCATGTGTCCGGTCAGTGACGCCTGCACGGCGTTTTCCGCCGTTTCGAAGTCGCGGATCTCGCCGACCAGCACGACATCCGGGTCGTGCCGCAGGATGCTGCGCAGGCTGGCGGAAAACGTCAGACCGACCTTGTGATTGACCTGAATCTGGTTGATGCCTTCCAGCTGATATTCAATCGGGTCTTCTGTGGTGATGATCTTGTTGCGTTCGCTGCGAATTTCCGCCAGCGAACTGTACAGCGTCGTCGTTTTGCCGGAACCCGTCGGCCCGGTCACCAGAACGATTCCGTGAGGCAGCCGGATCAGTTCACGGAACCGAAGATAGGTCTCGCGCTCCATACCGATGCCGGAAAGCGAAAATGACATCGCGTCCTTATCCAGCACTCGCATCACGACACCTTCGCCGTGCAGCATTGGAATGATGGAAACGCGAATATCGACTTCTCGTCCGGAAACGCGGATCTTGATGCGGCCGTCCTGGGGAACTCGCTTTTCCGCGATGTTCAGCCGGGCCATGATCTTCAGACGGCTCAGAATCGCCGCCTGGAACCGGTTCAGTTCTCCCGGCACCGGCTGAGTCTGCAGGACTCCATCAATGCGATACCGCAGTTTCAGCCCGGACGCCTGAGCTTCCATGTGAATATCGCTGGCTCGCGCGTTGACGGCTTCGACAAGAATGTCGTTGACCAGCCGGACGACGGAAGCCTGCTGAGCCATTGCGGCGGCTTCTGACTCGTCGAATTCCAGGTCTCCCAGGACTTCGACGTCTTCTTCGTCGCGAGCCTTCGCCATCAGGCCGTCCAGCGTCTGAGCTCCCACACCCAGATGAGACTTGATCAGCGACGCCACTTCATTCGGCAGAGCCAGCACTGGCACGACAAAACAGCCGGTGGCTCCGGCGACAGCGTCCGCCGCCTGCACGTCGAACGGATTCGAAACGGCCACCTGAATGGTCGATTCCGTACGATCAATCGGAAAGACGCCAAACCGATGAACCAGCCGAACCGGGAAATCGCGCAGCAAGTCGGGGTCGATGACTTCGTCGGAAAGATCGACGACCTTCATCCCCAGCGACAATCCGATCGAACGGAGTGCCGCGAAAGAATCGGCAAACTGATACTCGCTGGCAAACTGGTCAAGCTGGTTGCCTGAGTTGAAGATTTCGCGGGCTCGCCGAAGTTCGTCTGGACTCAGGCGACGCGCCGACGCTTCAACTGCTGCCTCTTGCAGGCGTAAAGCGCTGCTCATGAATGTGGCCCCGGGGAGGGAGGAGGTGGGATATCGAACGCGGGAAATCAGGCGGGACTGCTGGCACGCCTCCGATGCATCGTCAACAGCTTCCAACGTTTTAGTCACAACGGCTTACCGTTACAAGAGTTGAGTTCTCCCCCGGCATCCGCCCTCCACGCTCCGACGAGGCCAAATGTTCACCGAACGTGAAAAAAACCATGCATTTTCGCAGGAAATCCGCTCCACCACGCCTGCCCGACACGGGCGTCCCGACCTTCGGAAGCACCGGTTCTGCGAATTTCCCGAGACGGAACCAGGCTCGCGGCTTTCGTTATTGTCACCCGCTCCTCGCGCCACGCGAGCGGGACGCGAGGCAAAGTCGCCGTCACGCTTCGCGCCACGAACCTTCGTTAAGCAGAGTTCGAATGGCAACGCACGGTACGAGCACACGGGCCATTTCCCGGAAGGCTCTCCACGCGGAGCGTAATGGCTGGTGATGCGTCAGGCACAAATCGATAGGTCGTGTGCCACTGGACGTGCCAGTGCTCTGCAACCTTGATCACACTGGCACAGCCAGATGGGGCACACATCAAGATACGATGGACAAGGCACCAGCCCGGATAATTGCCGCATTCAGACAATCCCGACGGAAGGCGTCTCGGAAACAGAGGTTATGTCGAATCGGCGAAATGCACACGGTACGACGGGACTGCGATCCCGTCGCTGCAATTTGACAGAATCGGAGTCCCGTCGCTGCAAACGCGTGAGTAATCCGGGATAGACGCGTGCAGCGGCGTGAATTACTTCCCGGCTGATGTTTTGGCGGCGGTGGACTTGTCGCTGAGTTTGCGAATTCGCAGACCGGTGCCGGTCCACAGCAGTCCCAGGTCGTGAGCTGTCCAGATTTCGTAGCCGCGTGACGGGTCGCCGATGACATGTTGATCGGCCTGGCCCACAGTTCCGAAATAGACGACGGAATGGGCCACTCCCGGCTTCCAGCCGTCATCCGAAACGTACTTCGGAACCATGTCCGCGTCTGATTCGTTCAGTTCGCAGCACAACAGCAGCGGAAACTCCGCCGACAGATTCTGCAGGTCGCTGGTGTGGGCTTGAAAAAATTCCACGCGGTAGCCGCTGCCGAGAAGTTTTGTGGCCAGCCCGTGGTACAGCCCCAGCCAGGTCGTGCCCCGCTTGCTGGTCATGCACAGCCGGGCCATTTCCTGTTCGTTCGCGTCAATTCCCAGAGCCACCAGAATTGTGGCAGCCGCGGCGGGCGAGCACGTATGGTCGTTGGTTTGCACGCACACCGCATGCTGCAGCGGCGGCAGCGCCTTCATCCATTCGTCCTGACAGACGGGTACTTCCGTCGGAACGAAGTACATGACCGAATACACGGCCGCGGCGATCATCAGCATCATCGCGGGGGCTCGGCGAGCCAGCGAACCGGGAGACAGCCGCAGCCACACCGTCGCCGCCAGTGCCGACAGCAGCAGTGGAAACCAGTTTGTCAGCACGATCGCTGATGGCAGAGGAATCCAGTTGACAATCCAGAGCTGGTCCCAGATGAACCGGACGTACGCCAGAGTCAGCACCACGATCACGGCGGCGATAACGTCCAGAAACAACTTCGAACGGTTTCGCAGCAGTCGCAGAGTGACGAAGTAGACGCCAATCGAAAGCATCACCATCAGGCCGATGGCCAGCCGAATGTCATGCACCTGTCCGCCTTTCGCGTGAGTGGTCTGTTCGATTCGCGCCGGAAGCGCCAACGTCATTCGCGGAGTCCACCCTCCACGTCAGAGACGCTGACTTCGCCGATCAGAATTCTATGCCGAACCAGGTTCGCACGGCGACGGCAGATCTCACGGGTTCGCACGAAGGCAGACTTAGCCTCGATTTCACGAGTCGCCAAAACGGCACCGGGTGTCGCTTTGCCGTCGGCGCGGAAGACTGAAGCGGCTTTGGGCGAGCGGCAAATTAGGCGTGCGGCAGGTGAAAGGTTACCGCTGCGGACGCTGGCAGCGTCCGCCACGTGGCCGATGCTGCCGGGATTGGCTGGGATGTTCTCATCCGCCGCTCGCAGAAAACCCAATCTGCCGCACCCTTGTGAATTTCCAGCGAAGGGTGATTCCAGCGAGGAATCTTACAGGGTGAACAACTGGATGTTTGACCGAACGACCTCCTAAGCTTATCGTGCATGCGGGGAACCTGTCGGTTTCCGGAGTCCCGCCATCAACCATCCGCTGTTTTCCTGCCCTGCATCCTGCCAGTTTTGCGAGCGATTCTGTCGCGGTTTCCGCTTCCGCATGACACCCTGCGGTAACGACGCTGCGCGGAATGTCAGTCAGGCGATCACAGATGTGTGATGACGAACGATGACTATGGAGAACTCTGCTGCTATGGAGGGCTGCCACATCGGTCGAGACGTGTCGGATTGTGTCCATGAAACTGTTTGCCTGCCTGGCTGTCTTGCTGCTGTTTCCGGCCCTGTTGGTTGCTGAAAATCCGGATGTGAGCGTCAATCCGGGCGACCCGGCTCCCGAATTTGAAGCCGTCGACGCCGATGGCCGGGTGTGGAAATCGTCCGACCATTTCGGCAAACGGATCGTGGTCGTGTACTTCTATCCCGCGGATATGACAACCGGGTGTACGAAGCAGGCCTGTTCATTCCGGGATACCTTTCAGGAACTTCAGGACTCCGGTGCCACAGTCGTCGGAATCAGCGGAGATTCCATTCGCAACCACCAGTTGTTTCGAAAGGTGCATTCACTGAATTTTCGCCTGCTGGCGGATGAAGACGGCAGCATCGCCCGAGCATTCGGTGTCCCGACGCGCGAGGGCGGGGAGATCAGTTCTCTCGTGGACGGAGTCGAAGAAACGCTGGTCCGTGGCATGACGGCCAGTCGCTGGACGTTTATCGTGGGAAAAGACGGACGCGTCATTCACAAAAACACCAAAGTTGACGCGGCGGAAGACGGGCGGATCGTTCTGGAGACCATTCGACAACTGGCAACCGTCGCCGAGTAATCGCCGCCAGCCGCCGTCTGCGTGAGCTGGTTCACGGAACGGGCCATTTTCAATCGCCAGAATTCGGCTGTCCGTGGCCGAGCAGTGTCGGCCGGCATGAATTGGCCGGCTTTGAAAACGAAATCAAACGACCCGCTGGACGACGGCGTATCGCATTGCGAGAATGCCAACCAATCCGGCCGAACACAAAAGTCCGGCGTCACAGTCAAAGAATGAGGGCAACGAATCAGGCCCGCGAATCGAGCCGAGCAGCAGAACGCATCGGCTGACTCATCAAACCCCCGTTTCTGTCAGCCCATTTCAGGCAGGCAGTGTCTGTCCCGAGGTCCCGAAGGAGTTCCAAACGATGAAGAAAGTTTTTAGTGTCGTGGCATCTGCTCTGATGCTGGTCGCGTCTGCTCAGGCCGCTGACGTGAAGTCCGGTCTGCAGGTGGGTGACAGCCCGGCTCCGTTCAATGTTCTGGACGTGACTGGCCCGCAGGCCGGTGAAAAGCTGTGCTACCGCTGCAAGTACGGCAGCCGTCCGGTCGTCAGCATCTTCACGCGCAAGATGGACGACAAGGTCGCCAAACTGGTTAAGGAAATCGACGGTGTTGTCGGCAAGAACGAAGAAAACAAGATGGCGGCATTCGTCGTCCTGCTGACGGACACTCCGGAAGGCGCAGAAGCCGGTCTGAAGAAGACTGCGGAATCCAACAAGATCACACACACTCCGCTGACCGTGTTTGAAAACTCTGTCGGCCCGGCTGACTACAAGATCGACAAGAACGCGGAAATCACCGTGATGATGTGGGTCGACAGCAACGTGAAGGTCAACAAGGTCCTGACAGAAAAAGAACTCAGCGAAGACGCCATCAAGAAGGTGGCCGCTGAAACCAAAGCGATCCTGGAATAGTTCCCGATCTGATCACGGCGGATGACTGTGCGTTTGTCCGCTGAACAGGGAATTCGCAGCCCGGCATTCACCAGGATGCCGGGCTTTTTCATGCGCTGAATGCCGAGTCCGGCGTGCAATCAGACGTCGACCCTTTGGCCGGCGACCGACGGCAAGCTGGAGTCCGAAAATCTCCGACAACCGTCACAACCGCTAAAGTTTGCCTGTCTTATCAGACGATTCCTGATGCTGAAGCGCGTGGATTTGCGCGCGGTGGCGATGGATGCAAACGATGAGACGACGACTTGCGACGATCTGTGCGCTGATTCTGGCTTCGACGCTGGCCGGCTGCTGTGTTCCGGCGCCGATGTGCCTGCAGCCTCCGCCAGGTTACGGAAGTCTGCCGCCGTATGGTTATCCGTATCCGAATCCCTATCTGGCACCGCCTCCCATGGCGCAGCCGGTTTGCGGTCCCGTTGCAGCCCCGTACAGGCTGGGTCCGCTGCGTCGACAGGCCCGCCGGCAGCGGCGATTTGAACGTGTCCTGAACCGTCTGTACGGCAGGGACGCGGAGCCGGAATCGTCGTGTTGCTCGTGTTCCGAATGCTGCAGTCCGTGCGAAACCTGCACCAGTTGCTGTGACAACGTCTCCGGTCAGCCGCAAATGTATCAGCAGCCCGCCTGCGAAATGCCTGCCTGTGAAATGCCGGCCAGCGAGTGTGGTGAGACGGCATACGGAACGACATACGACGCCACCTACGATGCGAATCCGCCGATGCCGGCTCCCGCGCCGCCGGTGGAACCGCAGGCATGGTCGGTTCAGCCGGTGCCGGACTACAACATTCCGCTGCCGCCCAGCGCGGCACACGGCGGAATCCAGCAAATGGGGCACAAACAGCCGCAGCCGCAGCCGCAGCCGCCGGCGCCTCGGGCCGCTCAGCCTGCCCCCGAAAGAACGAAGGTGCCGGGACAGCGAGTCCAGTTGCGACAACTGCGAGGTCCTGCCGATAAGGAATAACATGGGCTGGAATTCCCGAACCCGCGCCGTCGAAGAGTTGATTCAGAACGGCACAAAAGGCACCGCTGTACAGCGGCTGTGTCTTGTTCGACGTGATCCAGCGGCGTGGAACATCGGCCCTGCCACATACGTTCACCTTTCCACGGAATCGGCGCACACGAGTCATTGGGATCTTGGAATCCCGTCGCTGGCAGGCAAAGCCACGGCCGGGAAGCTTGAGTCGGAATTCAGCCCGGTGAGAAATCCCCACCGGCCGACGACGGGCAGCAACACTACAACCAGTCTCGTTTGCACCGCCGTCACTTGGTGGCAGAACTTGCCGAACAGCGGTCAGGTTTTCCTGAGCAACCCCGATTCGCGCGTCGATACAGACCACCGGGGTTCACTGTTCTGTGAAATCGGGAAACTTATCCAATGAATGCTCGCGTCTTCTTACTGGTCCTTGTCACCGGCTTGTTCATGTCGGCGTGGAACGGGGACCAGGCAGCGATGCAGGCCGCTTTGGCCAGCCGCGACCGTGCGCGAGTGAATGTCGTTGCCAGCGACCGTTCTGAGGAATCGCAGACTTCCGCGTATACAACAACGAAGCTGATGCCGAAATCAGAACCCGCTTCGTCAGCCGATCTGCGCGACGAACATCAGCGGCTGCCGTTTCCGCTTCCAGCCGGGATCTCCGCGGGACGGTACCAGGCCGTCAGCGATCGCGGTTCATCGCAGCTGGTTGTGATTCCGGCTGGTGAGACTCAGGGAACGGTGGAACGTGATCTGTACATCACCGACGCCGCGGACGGCAGTCGCTGGTACCTGATCCGTCAGCGATAGCTTCATGGTCTGACGCGTGACCGGAGTGCGGCCGGCGGCCGGACCGTTCCCCATTGGACCTTGCCGGAATGCGCCGATTCCGGAAGAATCCCGGAAGATTCTTCCTCTCCAATCGGCGCACGGATGCCCGCACCGTCTGACAATCTGATTCGCCAGCTTACGGAATGGCGGCTTTGTTCGCGGCAGGATATCGATGCCTGCGAACCGATTGTCCGGCGGCTGTGCCATGACCTGCCGGACTTTGATTCCGTCTGGCTGGACGCGCTGGTGCAGCGCCGAATTCTGACGCCGTGGCAGGCTTCGACGCTGCAGTCGGCTCGCGCGGATCGCGTTCGGCAGGGCGACTTCGTGTTGCTGGAACCGCTGGGGACCGCGACATTTCTGGCTCGGTCCGTGTCTGATGACCGGCCGGTCGTGCTGCGGGAAATCGCGGACTCCGGACACGCACAGCCCGGACACTCGGAGCCCCTCAGCCGCGAACCTGCCGACGAAACGGAAGAGGATCGCCGGCTTCAGCGGTTGCAGGATCTGATCGAATCACTGGATCGCAACCGCAACGGAGTGCCGCCGTCGATTGCGCTGCCGCGTGAGGTTCTGCGATGCGAACACGGCCGGGGACTGTGGCTGGTCGCTCCATACGTTGCGGGTTGGCGGCTGGATGACTTGCTTGTTCGGGGAGGACGACTGCCGGTTTCGGCGGTTTGCGAAATTGGACGTGATCTGCTTTCGGCCGTCTGCTGGCTGGAAACTCAGAAGCTGGTTCACGGCGATATTTCGCTTCGCAATGTTCGCCTTCGTCCGGACGGTCGTGCCGTGCTTGTTGATCCGTTCGTCTCGCGGCTGACTCGTCCGTCGGTGAGTTTTCGAGCGGATCTGCGGCTGCGCGACGTGGAATTCACGGCTCCGGAACTTGCCGGAACTGCTGGTCAGCCGTCGGTTCGCAGCGAGCTGTATTCCGTCGGATGTGTGTTGTGGCAATTGCTGACATCGCGGCCCGCGTTTCTGTCGGCTGATCCGCTGACAAAGCTGCTGAAGTCACAGGAACGCGACGTCGACGATGTGCGGATTCTGGTGCCGGACTGCCCGGACCAGGTCGCTCGGCAAATTCAGAGTCTCACGCGGCGCAGCCCGGAACTTCGTCCCGCAACGGCTCAGGATGCTTTGAAGAACTGGATGGCATTCTGCGAGAAGGGACATTCGCGGACACGCAGCCTGCTTCACCGCCTGCCGGATCGCCGGCAGGTGTCTTCGTTTTCGTCGCCTTCGTCGCGACGTCGCGCGACCGGTCGGAACAGGTTTCTGGCGATCACAACGACCACTGTCTGCCTGGTCATGGCCGTGTTTGTTGGAATTCAGCGGGGCCTGATTCCGTCGACGCTGAAGCTGGGACCGCATGCGTCGAGCATTGGTGCGACACCGAGCGAAGTCCGGACCGCGGCGTCGGCAGCGCCAGCCGATGCCGACAGAGCCGCTGTCGACAAAGCCGCTGTCGCCGAAGATGAAACACCGATCGTCGACGGCATGCGATCACTGCCGTCGCCCGGCGCTGCGGGAGTCGTGGTGTTGCGGCCGGGAGAAACCTATCGAGCGACGGCGCTGCAATCATCCGGCACATTGCGCGTGGAATGCCCGGACGGAAGACCGGCGATTGTGAAAGTCGCTTCCGGCATGTCGTGGCACCTGGCAGGCAATCAGGTTGTGCTGCGAAACGTGGAGGTCCGCCGGGAACTTCGCGCGCCTGCGGCGGGTGACTCTTCTGCCGAAAATGCTCTGTTGGAAATCACGTGCGACCGACTGAGTCTCGGGCACTGCATTCTTCGAAATTCCGCGACGGACAAAACAGCGTCGTGTGTGGTCTGGCAGCCGTCGGCGGTCGGAACCGAAGCGTCGACATCGGTTGAACTCATTGACTGCGCGTTGACGGGCTCCGGCTGGGGCGTGTTGCTGAAATCGCCGGCGGAGCGTTGTTCGCTGACAAACGTTTTGCTGCAGACCGGCCGAGCCGCGATGCGCTGTGATGTGCCGGCGACCGCAGCGGCGGGCGCGGCGAGCCTGGATTTCGAACTGACTCGCGTGTCGCAGGTTTCGGGCGACAGTTTTCTCGACGTGCTGCTGAATGATGACGAGCCCGCTCCCGGCATTCTGACCCGCATTGTCAGCGGTGAGTCTGTGTTGTCGGCGGACGCAGCGCTGGTGCGGTTTGCGTCGTCGCTGTCGGAGTGGTCGCCGGAAAACCTGCTGGTGGAATTCCGGCTGCGGGAACGCGGAAATCCGACGATTGTGCCGGGTTCCGTTCGTCCGGTTGTTTACTTCGACCGTTCTCTGTCATCGGTGGTGGAACTCGATCCTTCGCAAATCCTGGTGGAAGCGCTGCTGTTCGCGAATCCGGTGTTCCGCGGAAAGGACGCTTCGACCACGAATGATCCGGAGTTTGCGGAATTCGAACTGCTGGATTACGAAGGCCCGAAACTTAGCACGGTGAATCTGCCCGGTGTCAATGTAAGACGTCTGCCATAACGTTTTCGTGACGCTGTCGTGAGGCTGCCCATGTATCGAGAACTGGATGTCGACCGGACGATCGAAACGCTTCACACGCTGCGAAATCGCGTGGGTGAGCGGTTTCCGGATTCCAGCCTGCAAGCCGTCTGCGGAGAACTCACCGACCTGGCTCGTGAAACCCGCAAGCGAATCGAATCTATTTCGCAGCCTCACATGCCGACTCGCCTTGGTGTGGCTCTGGTTCTGCTGCTGGCGATTGGTCTGACGGCGCTGATGGTGACCGGTATTGTGGTCAGTCAGCGGGACCGGTTTTCAATTGTGGAACTGATTCAGGTGACGGAACCGGCGACGAATGAAATCGTCCTGATCGGAGCCGCGCTGCTGTTTCTGTTCGGCATGGAAGTCCGCATCAAACGCACTCGCGCGCTGAAGGTTCTGCATGAACTGCGAGCCATGTCTCACGTGATCGACATGCACCAGCTCACGAAGGATCCGAACCACATACTCGGATCACCCGCCAGTCGCACCAAGTCGTCTCCGCAGCGCACGCTGACGTCGTTCGAACTGACCCGCTACCTGGACTACTGCAGCGAAATGCTGTCTCTGATCGGGAAGCTGGCCGCGCTGTATGCTCAAAGCCTTCCCGACACGGTTGTTGTCGCGGCTGTCAATGACATTGAAACTCTGACGAACGGGATGAGCCGAAAGATCTGGCAGAAGATCGTGATGCTGGAGAAGGACCCGGCGAACGGGCCTCTGCCATCAGCGCCTGCCAGCGAATCGCAAACACCGACCGACGATTAGAGAATTCTCCATTCCCCATCGCTCCCTACCAGGGCACATCGATCCGCGTGTGGACGCGGCCGGCGACGTCGGCGATATGCGGATTTCGCGCGGTCATGCGTTTCAGAACGCGGTCGATGCTGACACCGTCAATTTCGCAGACGACCATCACGCGTCCGTCGGATGCTTCCCGGATGGCGACACAGTCTCCGAAAGTTTCCACCAGCCGGGTCGCCCATTCATCGCGGGAGTCACATGCCGGAAGATGACCGAGCACGCGGCGGTATCCGCCCAGCCCGTGCAGCACCGGCCACGCATTTTCAGGGAACCGTGACTTGTTGTTGCCCTGAATCGCCGGCGAATCCTTGCCGCTGGAAGACGCGTTCATCAGGAAGGTAATGGCTTCTTCAAACAACTGCTCCACGGCGGCCGTCAGATTCGCTTCTTCGGACAGCATGGCTCCCAGGGAAAACGCGTTTGACGAACGCAGATGTCCGTCGAACGCATCGATCACCGGCTGCGGAATGGAATCGGACAGCACCAGTGTGGACGACATGCCCGACATCAGGCTCTGCAGTTTTGTCTGCATGGCGGTCAGTTGAGTATCAATCTTCACGACGTTTTTGCGGACGGTCTGCACATGCGTGAAGAAGCAGCGATAGATCGTCTGATAGGCGACCAGCACGCAGTATTCGCGGCAGAAGGCTCGCAGTGCGTCGTGATTGAACTCGCCGCTTTCCGTAACGAAGGCACACGCGTCGTCGTTGTCGGGTGACTTGCACAGCCGGTTGAATGCCTGTTCGATTTCCGAAGCCAGGTTTTCGCATCCGGTGGCGGTGGTCTTCAGTTGATTGATGATGAACGCGACGGCGGCGGAACAGCCTTCCATGCGATGCGGCGCGTCCAGAATTCCGACCAGGTGCTTGCGAATTTCGGTTTCCGCAAGGCGGCTGGCGTCCTGAATCTGCCGCTGGGCTTCCAGAACAATTCGCTGCAGAGAAGACGAAGCGGCATCGGCGTCGTCTTCGCGGGGTGATGCGATGACGTCGGCCAGCAGGTTCAGAGCCTGCCGCCGTGTCGGAACCGTGTCCGCCAGTTGAGTCCGGATTCCCCGGAACACGCTGTCGGAGAACTGTTCGATTTTCTGACCGATCTTGCCCCGCAAGACGCCGACGACCTGCTGCGGCAGCGTGTCGTCCGTGAGCTGCAGATCCGCCAGCAGTGTCTGAGTATCCGCCAACTGCGGCGGCAGCGCTTTCGTCACGCAGGCGGTTCGCGAGATCGCTGAGCCGCTCCACTTGCGCAGAACCAGCGAACACAGCACGCGAGCTTCCTGACGGGCGGCGTCGTGAAGCTGCTGATCCAGTGAAGCCAGTCCCAGCAGCCGCAGCGGTCGCTGCCCGTCACGGTCGGATCTCGAAACCGTCCGCCACGCTCGAAAGTCGTGTCCGCCGGAGGTCGTTGCACTTGTGAACAGATACTGCGCCACGCTGGTGGTGCGTTCGGAAAACGCAGACGCGTTCAGGCCGTCGCCGCAGTGGAACAGATACGTGTCATCAAACGGGCACGTGTCCGTGTTGAGTTTGGATGGACTGAATCCCTTCTCCAGCCCCAGTCCCGGTGACGACAGAAGCTGCAGTTCCTGCAGGCAACTGACGGTGTTGGCTTCCTGGACATCCGTCACATTTCGAACGGCTCCGGTTCCGTGCAGCAGGATTCCCTGCAGGGACACGTCGGACAGTTTTCGGCTGCGCAGAATGTCGCGGATCAGAAACGCGACGTCGGCGACCGCACCGCTGGACGTGCCGCCGGACGTTGCCGCCACGACAACAATATCCAGTTGTTCTTCATCGATCCCCTGCTTCAGAGCGGCGGCCGTGGCTTTGACGGAATCGGGCTCAAGCGCCTGCAGAATGGCTTCCTTCAGACGAGTTCGAACCAGCCGGCGATGATCGAAAAGAGCCAGGCGGCCCAGCGGCCGGATGCCTTCCACTTCACCGGAGCGGGGAATGTTGAACAGCCACCGGCGGCTCAGCCAGCTCAGGTCCAGATCGGTTTCCGCCCGGTAATCCTTCGACGATCGCAGGGGAATGTGAACGGTTTCGGTTTCCTTCAGACCTTCCTGAATCGTGGAACTGCGGACGTTGCGCAGATCGTTGCGATTGGTGTCGATCTGCAGGAACGACATGGCCGGAGTCATCGGGCCATAGGCTTCGTTCAGCCTGGCCTTCAGTGACCGCAGGACTTCTCCCGCCAGACCGCCGACACCGACGAACACCGTCGGGCGCAGCAGCTTTCCCTTCACGGAAACGGGCTTTGTGGGAATCGGCTGCGACGCTTCTTCGGGCTGCGCGTCGCTGACCGGCCCCAGGGACTGAACCAGTGCCGTGCGAGTCGCTTCTGACGCTCCGCCTTCGTAGTCCGATCTCAGCACCGGCAGCGAACGCGGTGTCTTGCGGCGCGAAAGTTCGTCGATCAACTGACGGCAGCTGTCGAACCGGGAGTGAACGTTCTTGGCCAGTGCCCGGGCGATGACCGGACGATCGACCGGCTGCAGCGATGTCAGATCCGGCTGACTTCGCAGATGCTGCGCCGTCAGTTGCGCAGCCGTCCGACCGTTGAACGGCGGTGTTCCGGTCAGCATCGTCTGGTACACGATCGCCAGACTGTACTGGTCGCTGGTTGCGCCGGGCCGGCCTTCGAAGATCTCGGGGGGTGCGAACAGCGGCGTGAAGCCGTTGACCAGCGAGACGTTCGTCAGGTTGACGTCCTTGGCCAGGCCGAAGTCACCGACCTTGACGTGATTTCCCTGCAGCAGCAGATTGTCCGGCTTGATGTCCAGATGCTGCATTCCATGCTGTTCGAACATGAAGTCCAGAGCATCAGCGGCATCGCGAAGGTACGACAGCAGTTCATCGCGGGGAATTCCCGCCAGACCTTCTTCACGGCACTGCCGATAGCGGTCTTCCAGATTGCCGTCGGCCAGTTCGGTCACGACGATCAGGCGGTTGTTGCAGATTTCGATGCGTTCAATGTTCAGCAGAAACGGATGCCGCAGGTCGCGCATGCGTTCCAGCGACTTCATTTCCGCCTCGGCGTGCTCGCCGTCGCGCTGGCCGAACAGGACCTTGACAGCCTTGGCCAGACCGCCGGGACCGATGGCTCGATAGACTTCACCGTAACCTCCGCTGCCCAGAAGAGATTCCAGTTTGTAGCCCGCCAGCGTGGTGGCGTTCAGCCCCGGTGATGGCCCGACCGGCGTGTCGGTACCCAGGCGAGTTGTCCGGGCGACGTTTTCCATCGATTGACCTGTACTCATGACATGCCTCCGTGTCGGGGGCGAAGTTCTTTGGTGTCGATCCGGGTGAAGAAGCTTTGAGTGACGCGGTCAAAGTGCTGCGGCAGCATTTCAAACGGCAGTTCGTTGTACGTGCAGAAATTCCTTACCTGCAGCAGCAGGTCGCGGGCGTGACAGCGACGCAGCGGACGACTTGTGCCCCGATAGTGGCGGTCCAGCAGTGAATCCACGGCATCCGGGTCGTAGAAGCAGCCCAGCTTCTCCGAAGCAAGCTGGAACAGTTGGTGGAATTCCGGTTCGTCGGGGTCGCACAGTTCAATGCGATAAGGGATTCGTCGCAGGAAGGCTTCGTCAACCAGGTCCGCAGGTTCCAGGTTGGTGGAGAAAATGATCAACTGCTGGAACGGAACCTGAATCTTCTTGCCGGTGGCCAGAGTCAGAAAGTCGTGCCGGTTTTCCAGCGGAACAATCCAGCGGTTCAGCAGTTCGGCCGGAGAAATCCGCTGGCGTCCGAAGTCGTCGATCAGCAGGCAGCCGCAGTTGCTTTTCATTTGCAGCGGCGCTTCGCTGATGTTGGTGCTGACGTCGTGGCGGATTTCCAGGTTGTCCATCGTCAGTTCGCCGCCGACAACCACGGTCGGTCGTCGGACGCGAATCCAGCGGCGGTCCCAACTGGTGTTTTCCGCTGGCTGCCGGACGCGATGGTGATACGCCGGGTCAAACAGAGTGATGATTTGACGTCCGTCGATGACCGCGTGCGGCAGCCAGATTTCCTGTCCGAAGCAACTGGTGATGCGGTTGGCCAGAGTCGACTTGCCGTTGCCCGGTGCTCCATAAAGGAACATGCCGCTGCCGGAATTGACGGCCGGGCCCAGCATGTCCAGCAGTTCGCTGGAAACGGAAATGTCCTGAAATGCGTCCGCCAGAGCCGCGCGGCGAATCGGTTCGTCGCCGATGGCCTGCGCTTCCACGGAAATCACGTAGTCCATCAGCGGTACGGGTGCCGGGCCGACATACGCACATTCCGCGTGAAACGTCCGGGCTCGCTGGCGGCCTTCGTCCGTCAGGCCGTAGACGTAGTCGTTCAGGTTGCCTGCTCCGACGTGTGTGATCATCCGCCGGCCGCGGAGTCGGTCGAGTGTGTGCTCAACGATCTTGAACGGCAGGCAGGTTTCCGCGGCGATATTGCGTCCGCTGCAGTTGCCGCTGGACAGCAGAAACTTCGACACCAGCGCTTCCAGGAACGGTTCTGAAAGTCCCAGTTCGTGGTGCGACTTCGGGTCCGTCGGCCAGAATCGTTCTCCGCCCAGCAGCAGCGACAGCAGCGACTGGTCTTCGATTCCCGGTTGTGATGTGGCAGTGGACATGATTGCGTTCTGTCGTCGTGTTTTCAGTCAGGAACCGACTCCGAAGGATTCCGGGATTCGATTCAATTGTGCGACCGGTTGTGAGAATCCAGGTGTCGTGATGGTTGAGTGTCCCGACGATGGAGTTTCTCGAGGTGACGCAGCCGATCCCGGTGGCATCCGGCGCGGTCGATTCTTCAGGTCAGCTACCGGGTTGTTGACCTGGTCCCGGTAGCCCAGGTGGCTGCGGGTTCTCCTTTGCCGAACAGAAATCCCTGTGCGAGTTCGAATCCCAGGTCCGTACAAACTCGGGCTTCTTCTTCCGTTTCCACTCCTTCGGCCAGCGGCACCACATCCAGGTCTCGCACGATGCGAATCAGCGAGGCGACTGTGGACCGGCGAGTTTCCGAGGCTGCCGGAAGGCCCTGCACCAGTTTGACGTCAAACTTCAGGACATCCGGAGGCACTTCGATCAGTTCCATCAGCCTGGCCTGACCGGCGCCGAAGTCGTCGTAGGCCAGTCCCATTTTCAGTTCCTGCAGTGTTTCCTTCAGCCGCTGCAGGTAGTCCAGCGATGTCGCGCCGGATTCATGGACTTCCAGAACGACGTGCAGGTCCGGGTACTCTTCACGAAGCTGGTACAGCGATTCGATCAGTTCCGCGCGGTTTAGTTCGGCCGGATGTGTGTTCAGAAAGTATTGAACGTCCTTGCCCAGAACGTCACAGCCGCGAAGTCCTTCCAGGCGGCAGATGCGGCTGAGTTCGCCTTCCGACGTTCGCTGAGCGGCGACGCGAAACATCTTGGCGGGAGTTTCCAGGCCGATGAACTGGCTTCGCGACAGGACTTCGTAGCCCAGACATTCGCGAGTGGCCAGGTGCAGAATCGGCTGATAGTGCGGTTGAACGCCAGGCCGGGACAACAGCGTGGAGAACTGAATCTGTGCCAGAGCTTCTCCGGCGGAATCCGAAGTGACGGTGGCGCTTTCGGTAACTCGGCTGGCTTTTCTCAGCGTGAACATGACGTTGCCGAAGTGCAGAATGTCGCCGTGCCGCAGCGCTTCGACCGTTTGGATTCGCCGGCCGTTCAGCAGTGTGCCGTTGGTGCTGTCGCGGTCCCGAACCAGGATCTGGTCGCCCGCCAGGATCAGTTCCGCGTGCCGGCCGGACACCGTGGAATTGGCGATGCACAGGCTGTTGTCGGGGTGACGTCCCACAGAAAACGGCTGCGTCTTGATGCCGATTCGCTGGGCCGTGTCGTTGCCGTCGGACTGCCCGCAGAGAGTCCAGAATGAACCATCAGCGTTGTCTTTCGCGGAGATCGACGGCGTCACGGGGGCGTCCTTCGGAGGAAGGATGATCTGTCGTTCTGTTCCGAACATGGTCTATGACTCGTTCGCGTTAACGGTAAGCTCAGGAACCGCAAGCACATCTTCTGACGTCCGCCTGCCGGATCGCCTCGGTTCTTCGGGACACAGTTCCCAGGACTGTTCAACAACCCTTTGCGGAATGCCATCCGAGTTTCCGCCGAGTTCGACCATCCATGCGGTTTCAGGCGATTCCTTCGCGCGGTACAGACATTCATCCGCCGCGGCAAACAGATCAGCGGGGCTGGATCCGTCGAATCCGTCGTGGCGAATGGCCGCTCCGATGGAGGCCGTTGTCCGGATCGGGTAACCGTCGATCTGCAGCCTGATGCCGGTCAGACTTTTCTGCAGCCGCTGAATGGGTACGGTCAGCATGCCCGGCAGACATCCCAGGCACAGCGAAACGAATTCGTCGCCGCCCAGTCGAGCTACCAGGTCGTAGGATCTCATGCAGGCTTCCAGCCGATGAGCCACCGTGGTCAGCACCAGATCGCCCGCCTGGTGACCATAGGAATCATTGACGGTCTTGAAGTTGTCCAGATCGATTACTATCACGGCGACGGATGTCCGCGTGCGTTCGGCGCGGTTCCATTCTTCCTGCAGCCGCCGCTCGTAGGCCAGCCGGTTGGGCAGCGACGTCAGCGGATCACAAAACGCTATTGACAGCAGCGATTCGATCCGCTGCCAGCTCAGAAAGACATCGCCGTCGACGGAGATGCCGAACAGCCGGTCGTTTTCCGTGATGGCAACGCAGTCGACTCCGCTGCTGATCGAAGCTTCCGGCCGGTCCGTGCCTTCGCAAAACACAACGCTGGCCAGCGACGCCAGCGGCATTTCCTGCCATCGGGTTCGTTCAAATTCATTCAGCGAATCCACGCGGCCAGGAATGATCTCCGCGGTTGCCAGTCCGGCGATCCGGCCGTTGTCGTCCGTCGCCAGAACGTAGCTTTGCCCCGACAGGCCCTCCGCCACCTGCTTCAGCGGCGTGTCACGATGGAACACCGCCGGAACGTCCAGCGTCGACACCGGCGACGCGATCAGCCGCGCGCTCGTTGTTCCGACTGTGGCTTGTTGTTCCGTCTGTGACATCGTTCGTCTTCAGTGGACCCGGCCCGGGCAGAGGATGCAGGGAGGTGGCAGTTTTGAAAACGTAGGTCACAGATAACCCATGTTTCGCGGAAACCACAAACCCTGCCATCTGAACCTGGCCGGTCGCACCGAATGTCCGAACTTTGACTCATCGCACGAGGAACTGCTAAACGCGGCACCATCAGCAATTCCCCCACGTTGCGAGCGAAATGGTGACCACAAGGCCCGGATCGGGGACAATAACTGCCCGGCATTCGTCGCCGCGGAGCTGCCTTCAGTGGCTGACGATCTCCGTCCCGACGCCCTTGTCGGAGTAGATTTCCAGCAACACGGAGTGCGGCATCTGAGCATCAACGATGTGCACTTTTTTCACGCCGGCGTCCAGAGCGTCCAGGGCGGCTTCCACTTTCGGCACCATTCCTCCGGCGATCGTGCCGTCTTCGATCAGGCCGCGTACTTTGGCGGCATCGACCTGAGACAACCGCGATTCCGGATTCCCGACTTCCGTCAGAATGCCGGGTATGTCGCTCAGAAACACCAGCTTCTCCGCCGCCATCGATCGGGCAACCGCAGCGGCGGCCGTGTCCGCGTTGACGTTCAGCCGATGCCCCGAAGAATCCAGGGCGATGCTGGGAATCACCGGAATGGTGCCGGTCGAACAGATTCTGATCACGGTGTCAGTATGCACGGACGTGACGTGTCCCACATGGCCGAGATCCACCTGATCGCCCGAGTCGTCCCGCAGCCGCAGCCGTTCCGCGACCAGCACATTTTCCGTCTGAAAGCTCAGACCCGTCGCGGACGCTCCCTTCATTCGTAGCTGGTCAACCAGTTCCCCGCAGATCGTGCCGACCAGAACGCCGGACGCAATGTCCAGAGTCGCGTCGTCGGTAAAACGTCGTCCGGCGACAAACCGCGGCTCAATTCCTGCCGCCGCCATCGCCGAACTGATCGCCTTGCCGCCTCCGTGAACGATGATCGGCCGCATGCCGACAGTCGCCATAAAGACCACGTCCGTCAGCAGGCTGTCAACCGCCTCCGGCTGATCCAGAGTACTGCCGCCCAGCTTAATGACGACGTACCGGCCCCGAAACCGCTGAATCCAGCCCAGAGCCTCAATCAGTGTCCTGGCTTTACGAATCGCTTCCTGCATCAGTTGTGTCGACCTGTATGGAAAAGAATGTTGCGGCAACAGGCGGCGATCATAATGCAGCGCAACGCCGAAACCCAATGCCCCGACACCGCCGGCCGCCGACATCGCACCGAGTAGCGCATCTTCGCAGAAGCTGTGCGGCGCCGCCGTCAGAAAGCGTTCCGGACGTCCTGCCGCCGTCGAACGTTGCGGTCCGAATTCACCCTCCACCGATTTCGCATATTCACACAGCTGGTGACACGGGAGGGCGAGGCTCCCGCCGAGCCGCTGCCGCACCGGACGACCGCTGGCCCGCGCGGCTCGGCGGGACGCGCGCCCAAACGCCGGTCGAAGATCAGCATTCATCGAATCGCTGTCGGCAGACCACTACGGTCGCGCGCCGGCCAGAGAAACGTTTTCCGCAAGGCGATTCACGTGGCCGGGCATCGCGGTATGACACGCGGGTACGGCGGCTTCCAGCGGCAGCAGCAGTCTGTTCGGTACTGAGTTCTCTCGAAGGCCGGCGACGTAGCTGACCAGAACCTGGCGAGCGGACTCGTTGTCATGGAGCAGATAGTGGACCCAGCCCCAGGCTTCGGCGTAGTCTCGCTGCGTCAGTTGTCGGAAGTCCGTGATGGACTCCAGACTGTACAGCGATGGACTCCAGCCCTCCGCGCGCGCGTCCTGCAGGTGACGCAGGTGTTCCGGATGAACATGCGCCGGAGACCCTTCCACTTCGAAATATTCCGCCAGTCCTTCATCCAGCCACAGCGGAACCGTCTGCAGGGAAGCGTGCAGGAGACCGTGAGTGAACTCATGCCGCAGATCTTCCTGAACTCGCGGCCCGTGGTACGAATACACGGCCAGCTCGCGACTCGTCCCGACAAAGTACGCTCGGCGAGGCGGCAGGTCCGGCCACGTCGTTTGCATATAGCGACGATAGCTGGCTTCGTCTTCGAACAGGTACACCGCCACCGGGTCGCGCTGCTTCGGAAGTTCCAGAGTCGCGGAAATCTGCTCTCGCAGCTCCTTCAGATTCTCAATCAGGTCGGAATCCGGCGCGATCGGGAAGTTGCTGTAGACGTGGAAGTATTCGGCGTTGACCGAATGAGAATGCGGACGATCCGTTGTAAATGTCTTCGGAGTGCCGCGGCAGCCAGCCATCAACAGCGCAGCAAAAATCACCACGAACAGCGTCCGAGGACCAGGCTGGCGGGGCGTTTCGAAAAGCTGACCGAAGATCAAACCTGACTTCCCTGTCCGCAATGCTGTTGCCAATCCGTGCGCGGAGTCCCAGAATGGAGCAGGAGGGGCACCGGCAGGAACCGCCGGGATGGTCTCAGAATCCCAAAATCCTCACAAGACGGCTTCTTCAGCCGCAGATCGACATGCGTTTACTTCAGAAATTCGGCCCCCGCCCAAACGACCAGCGTCAGGACCGGGCAAGGCATTCGATACAGCTGAGCGCTTCGTGTGACGCCGTGCCGACGGCGAGAACCGCGGCGGACGGTCGAAATCCCGGCCGAGCGACCGTCGGCGGAACCTCACCGGAAAACAGCCGCGTCGGCAGCCGAGCGTTCATCGGAGACGCTCGACGAGTGCTGGTCCTCGTGCTGCTCGTGTCGGTGACTGCGTTCACTTCGAAATCGCGCGCCGCGGACGTTCCCGATTTTCAGCGAGACGTGCGGCCTCTGTTGTCGGACCGCTGCCTGGCCTGCCACGGTCCCGACGAACACGAACGTCAGGCTGATTTGCGGCTCGATCAACCGGCCAGTCTGACTGCGGACCGCGACGGCCTTCGAGTTGTGGTTCCCGGCGACCCCGACGCCAGTGAACTGATCATTCGCGTGACTTCCGACGACGAGTCCCTGGTGATGCCGCCGCCGGAATCAGGAAAAACGCTGAGCGACGAAGAGATCGGCATCCTGCGCCGCTGGATCGCTTCCGGAGCCGAAATGACGACTCACTGGGCGTACGTCCCGCCCGAACGGCATCCAGCGCCGACACCAAAGCGCAGCAACTGGTCGAGCAACTGGATCGACGATTTCATCCTTCACCGTCTGGAAACGGAAGGTCTGCATCCGTCGCCGGATGCCGATACCGTGACGTTGATCCGACGGCTGTACTTTGATCTGACGGGTTTGCCGCCGTCGCCACAGGACCTGGAAACGTGGACCGCGCGCTTCGAGTCTGGTTCGCGGGACGATACCGTCGAGGAACTTGTCGACGACCTGCTGTCGACCGACGCGTGCGCCGAACGGCTGGCAATGTACTGGCTGGATCTCGTCCGGTACGCGGACACAGTCGGCTATCACGGCGATCAGGATCACAATATCTCGCCCTACCGCGACTGGGTCATCGACGCCTTTGCAACCAACATGCCGTTCGACCAGTTCACGAGGGAACAACTGGCCGGTGACCTGCTGCCCGGCTCCGATATCGATCAGAAGATCGCCACGGGTTACAACCGGTTGCTGCAGACATCGCATGAAGGCGGCGTCCAGCCGAAGGAATATCTGGCCATCTACGCGGCCGATCGAGTTCGCAATGTGTCGGCCGTGTGGATGGGAGCCACGCTCGGCTGCGCTCAGTGCCACGATCACAAGTACGACCCGTACACGTCGAAAGACTTCTATTCGCTGGCCGCATTCTTCGCTGACGTGGACGAAGCTCAGCACTTCAAAATCGGCAGCAACTCGCTTCCCACCGCCCGTCCCCCGGAAATCAAAGTTCACACGCGGCGCGAACGTGCCCGCTTGTCGAAGCTGGAACAACAACTGGCCGAGGCGGACCGGCTGCTCGAAATGCGACCCGATGACAGCGAACTCATCGATCAAAGGAAGCAACTGGGTTTCGCCATCGAAGATCTCAACGCCGCCAAGCGCACGACGATGGTCACCGTGTCGATCGAACCTCGCGAGATGCGAATTCTTCCGCGAGGCAACTGGCTGGACGACAGCGGCGAGATTGTCCGGCCGGCAGTGCCTGCGTTTCTGGCGAGTTTCCGACAGGAGTCCGGTTCCGCTGAATCCGGTTCTTCGGCGACCGGATCGCAGTCGCGCGAGACGGACCGACTGACTCGCCTGGATCTGGCCAACTGGCTGACCGACCCGGAAAACGGGACCGGCCTGCTGACCGCGCGTCTTCGCCAACCGCTTCTGGTACCTGCTGTTCGGCCGTGGCATTTCTCCGTCACTCGATGATTTCGGCGGTCAGGGGTTTCCGCCGGAACACCCGGATCTGCTGGACCGGCTGGCTCTTGAGTTCGTCGACAGCGGCTGGAATGTCAGGCACATGTTGAAATCGATCGCCGCCAGCCGCACGTACCGCCAGTCGTCGTTGTGGAACGACGAACTGCGAAGACGTGATCCCGCCAACCGGCTGTTCGCGCGGCAGAATACGTTCCGGCTGCCGGCCGAGATGATCCGCGATTCAGCTCTGGAAATCAGCGGGCTGCTGGTGAAGCAGGTCGGCGGAGCAAGTGTCAGGCCATATCAGCCCGAAGACTACTACCGTCATCTGAACTTTCCGACTCGAAAGTACAGCCACGACAAAGACGAACGCCAGTGGCGGCGCGGCCTCTACGTTCACTGGCAGCGACAGTTTCTGCACCCGATGCTGAAAGCCTTTGACGCTCCGACACGGGAAGAATGCACGGCCCTGCGTTCCGAAAGCAATACGCCGCTGGCCGCGCTGACACTGCTGAATGACCCAACGTTTGTCGAAGCCGCCAAGGCGTTCGCCGTACGCATCCTTAACGAATGCGAATCCGACAACGATAGAGACCGAATCCAATTCGCCCTGCAGCTCGCCGTTTCGCGGAAAGCCGACGACACGGAAGTTCAGCTTCTCACAGCGCTGCTGAATGAATCGCGAATGGACTATCGCGACAATCCGTCGGCCGCCAAAGAAGCGACAAACGTCGGAATCAAGCAACCGCCCGATTCCATCAATGCCTCGGAACTCGCGTCCTGGATGATGGTCACGCGAGCAATTCTGAACCTTGATGAGACGATTACACGCAACTAGCGGCCACCTCAACGTTCGTAGTGAGATCCCATGTCAACTCAGCAAGTTTCTGCACCGGCACCGCTTGCAACCGAGCGCATTCCGCCGCTGACCAACGGCGATCGGTTGACGATGCCCGAGTTCCTGCGGCGTTACGAAGCAATGCCCGATGACACACGAGCCGGGCTGATTGAGGGCGTCGTCTATCTGTTGCCGCCAGTTTCTGGAAGGACACGGAGAACCACACCTTGACCTGGTGACGTGGATCGGGACATACAAAGCCCGTACACAGGGCGTCGGCGGCGGTGATAACTCAACACTCAAGCTCGACCTGGATAACGCACCTCAGCCGGACGGTTATCTCCGACTGCTGCCTGAACACGGCGGACAGGCCAGACTTGTCGACGGATATGTTGTCGGCGCTCCGGAACTGGTCGTCGAAATTGCCGCCAGCAGCGCCAGCTATGATTTGGGCGACAAGCTCAACGCTTATCGCCGCAATCAGGTCCGGGAATACATCGTTTGGCGTACCTGGGACCGAGCGGTGGACTGGTTCGTACTCAGTGAAGGCAGCTACATCCCGATGTCCGCCGGGCAGGACGGCATCCATCGCAGCAGAGTGTTTCCAGGTCTTTGGCTTGACGCCACAGCCGTCATCGAAGGTCGTATCGGTAAGGTTCTCGACACTCTGCTGCAGGGAATCCACAGCGATGAACATGCTGCATTCCTGCACGACATTTCGAAAAAGGCGAAGGACGATGCGTGACGTTCGGACACCGCCACTCTGATTCATTGTCTGTTTAACGTCATTGTCAATTATCAGATCGACTCACCATGCAGACCCTGAATCCGCGCAAAACTCAGCGCCGCACGTTTCTTGGATCATCCGGAATCGGGATTGGCTCCGCCGCACTCGGCACATTGCTGGCTGGCGAATGCAGTTCTCGCGCTGACGAACTCAATTCCGGTCTGCCGGGGTTTCCGCAGTTGCCTCAGCGAGTCAAACGGGTCATCTTCCTGTGCATGGCCGGAGGTCCGTCTCACCTGGAGACATTCGACTATAAGCCGAAGCTGGAGGAAATGGACGGCCAGCCAATGCCGGAATCCTTCACCGCCGGTCAGCCGATTGCTCAGCTGCAGGGGCAGGAACTGAAGTGCCAGGGGCCGATGACCACGTTTCAGCCGTGCGGTGACAACGGCATCATGATCAGCGACTTCCTGCCGTGGCATCAGAAGATGGCGGACGATCTGTGTGTGATCAAATCAATGGTCACGGAGCAGATCAACCACGATCCGGCCCACACTTTTATGAACACCGGCACAGCCATCAGCGGCCGGCCATCGATGGGATCGTGGGTAACCTACGGCCTGGGCAGCGAATGTCAGGATCTGCCTGGTTTTGTTGTCATGACAAGTGTGGGTGGCCGGAACCCTCAGCCAATCGCTTCACGTCAGTGGAGTTCAGGATTTCTGCCGGGACGCTTTCAGGGCGTGGAATTCAATTCGACTGGTGCTCCGGTCCATTACCTGGACAATCCACCGGGTGTCACAATGGACCGGCAGCGGCAGTTGATTGATTCCATTCGCGATCTCAATCAGCATCGCAATCAGTCGCTGCATAATCCGAAGATTGACACACGAATTGCCGCCTACGAAATGGCGTTTCGCATGCAGATGTCGGTCCCCGAACTTGTGGACATGAGCGACGAGCCGAAACATGTACTGGAAGCCTACGGTGCAACGCCGGGAGACGGATCATACGCTTCCAATTGCCTGTTGGCGCGCCGTCTGGCCGAACGGGGAGTTCGTTTCATTCACCTGTATCACCGAGGCTGGGACCATCACGGCGGTCTGGTCCAGTACATGAATACCTGCTGCGGACTGACAGACAAGCCCACGTATGCCCTGATTCAGGATTTGAAACAGCGAGGCATGCTGGACGACACTCTGGTGATCTGGGGTGGTGAATTCGGTCGCACGCCCATGTATCAGGGCAAGGGCGGAGCGGGCCGGGATCATCACATCAAGGGCTTTTCCATGTGGCTGGCAGGAGGCGGCATCAGAGGCGGCATCTCCTATGGTGAAACCGACGAACTTGGTTACAACGCTGTTGAAAACGTGGTCCACGTCCGCGACCTGCACGCCACGATGCTGTACATGCTGGGCATTGATTACAACCGCTTCTCCGTCAAATACCAGGGACTGGATGTGAAACTGACGGGCGTTGAGGATGCTCGTGTGATCGATCCCGTCTTCGCCTGACGTCAACGCGCTGCGCGGGCACATATCTTCCTCAAGTCGCGTCGGAAAGCACTTCATACGATGACCGGTCTGCAACGCTCAATTCGTCCGCAAATGAGCACTTCCCTGGCAGGTATCGCGGTACTTCTGGCCGTTGCTGTCTCCGCCCCCGTGATCGCTCAGGATGACCTGGATTTTGTTCCGGGTCTGCTGACGACCATCACCAGCGACGGCCGCAGCGTGCAGCGGATTGATTCGACGCTGAGTTTCGACTGGGACAATGGTGTGCCGGATGCTCGAATCGGAAAGGCACCATTCAGCGCTGAATGGAGCGGACGACTGCTTGTACGCCAGCCGGGGTCTCATACGTTCCATGCTCACGTGACCGGGCAGGTAACGATCATTGTCGGCGGCGATACGGTGCTGGAGGGTCACGGAACTCGGAATTTCGTTTCAGGAAAACCGGTCGCGCTGGCTCCGGGAGACCACTTGATTGCGGTCCGGTTTCACACAGAAGGGGTTTCGCAGCCGCGATTGCAGGTCTTCTGGTCGTCGGAGAACTTCACACTGGAACCGCTGCCTGCTGACATTCTTTTTCGCGAACAGGCAAATGCCGACGTGCAACAACAGGAATCCGGCAAGCTGCTGGTCGACGCGTTTCGCTGTGCGGCGTGTCACCGCGATTCCGCTCCGATGCAGCCGCAGAAGGCTCCGTCACTGGAACGAGTTGCCGGAAGTCACGTCGGCGAAAGTCTTGTATCGCGGCTGATGAATCCTAATGACGTTGTTTCCAACAGCCATATGCCCGACTTCGGCTTGTCACGGGATGAGGCCGAAGCCGTGGCTGCATTCCTGTTGAACATATCGCAGAAAGCGCACTCGGACGCGCCGGGGAAATTCGATAACAATGACCGCGACGCAGGACGGAAACTGCTGACATCCGTGGGTTGCGTCGCGTGTCACAAAGTTCCCGGCATCAGCATTCCGGAAGTGCCGCTGTCTGATCCATATGATGCTCCGGACCTGACCGACGTCGCACGACGGCGGCCGGTGGAGTGGCTTGACCGCTGGCTGCGAGATCCCGCATCGCTGAACCCGGAGCATCGGATGCCTGTATTCGATCTGGATCCAAAACAGCGACGTCAGATTGTCGCAGCACTGCAGAACGCGCAGTCTTCGGCGCCGCTGGACGTTGTCAAACAGGTGTCGGACGCAGAACAGATCGCTCTTGGCAAACGCATTGTGGAACAGACCAACTGCGCGGCATGCCACGCCATTCCTGGCATCACCCCGCCGCGTGAGCCCGTCGGGGCACTGACTCAGGCGAGTCTGACTTCCGAAGGGCATCGCTGCATTGACCAGCGGTCGGACAGCGAGTCGACGACCCGTCTGCCGCAGTTCCGATTCTCCGATACTCAGATCAAACAACTTGCCGCCTGGCTGAAGTCAGTTGACCGGCCGCTGGTCGCTGCCGGCAGTTTCGAACGCGGCGAGCTGCTGCTGCATCGGAACGGCTGCGTCGCGTGTCACGATCGCAACTTGTCTCGCGGACTGTCGTCGATCGCCGCCAGGCTGCAGGGCGCAGATGCGGAACTCAGCGGGCAGAGTCAGGCGCTGATTCCTCCGTCACTGACCGCCGTCGGTGACAAACTGAGGGATGATTTTCTGAACAGGGCTGTCGCCGGCGAACAGCCCAATCGCAGAATGCCGTGGCTGCTGGTTCGAATGCCCAGGTTCCGTCATTCGCCATCGGAACGCGACGACCTGGTGCAATATCTGATCGCCGCCGATCGCATTCCCGACGCGGCGGATGATGTTCGACAGGACCTGCTGGCGAACCTGAACCCGGCCGGCGTGAAAGCCACCAGCGACGATTTGCTGCTGGGCAATCGTCTGACGGGAGCGGGCGGGTTCAACTGCGTGGCGTGTCACCAGGCAGGTTCGTTTGAGCCGCGCAATGTCGCTCCGGGAACTCGCGGATCGGATCTGATGACGATGGGCCAGCGCATCCGGCCGAAGTATTTTCAGCGCTGGATGGCGAATCCGCTGCGAGTCATCGCGGGAGTCGAAATGCCGGCGATCAGGAAGGCGATGCCCGATGTTCACGGCGGTTCACTTCCAAAGCAGCTCGCCACGATCTGGCATGCTCTGGCCGACGAACGATTCACTCCGCCAACGGTGACCAGCCGCTTCGAACAGGTCGTAAACGTCGAACCGGGCGGTCAGCCCAGGATCATTCGCGATGTCTTTACGATCGGCGAAGGCAGGGATCGGCAGGCCGTCGCGCGAGCGATGGCGATCGGTTTCAGCAACGGCCACAACATTCTGATCGACCTCGACACCATGCAGATTCGCCAGTGGACCGTCGGCGAATTTGCCAGACAGCGAACCGAAGGCAAGAGCTGGTATTGGGACATGGCGGGCATCACAGTTGCTGCGCCGAATGGCCCGGAGGTGCCGTACAGACTGACGAACGCCGATGCATCGCGAAGTCTGTTGCCGGTGCCGGATGAATCGCAGACGGCGGAACTGGTCGAATACCGGACGGTGAGTGATGCCATCGAAGTCGTGACGCGATTCCGATTTGATCTGTCAGATTCGCATGGTCAGACGGATCGGGATGATGAACCGCACTTCACGACACGGCGCTGGCAGGATGCGAATCGTCCGCTGGAGACCGTCACCGTGCGGTATCGGTTTGACGAGGCCTCGATGCAGGGCAACAGCACCGGTTGGCGGCAGCTCGTGGAACTGGTTGACGGCCCGCCAGGCTGGAAGCTTTCGGTTCCGATGTTTTACGCTGATCGTGGAACCGGCAGTGGAAGTGATGTCTGGGACGGAAGAATCGTGCAGATCCCGGCGGCGGCCGACGTCGATCTGAATCGCGGTGAAAGCGTCACGTTTCTGACCGGCACATCGACGCGACTTTCCGCGGTCGGCACGGCGGAAATGTTGCCGTCGCCCGTTTCCGACATCGAAGCCGTCACGTCGACGCCCGGATTCGACGGCCAGCGCCTTCCGCTGCCCATGTCAATTATGCCGACAGCGATTGCATGGCTGCCGGACGGGCGAATGGTATTCACATCGCTGAAGGGTCATGTCTGGATCGCGAGCGATTCTGATGCCGACGGACTGCCGGACGATGTCTCACTATTCGAAGAAGGACTGGCGGCTCCCTTCGGAATCGTGCCGGACGGCGACTCAATCCTGGTAAGCCACAAGCCGGAGATTCTGCGGCTGACCGACACCGACGGCGATGGTCGAGCAGACCTTCGCGAAGTCTTCGCGTCCGGCTGGGGATACAACGACAACTATCACGACTGGACCACCGGTCTGATTCGCGATGAGGAAGGCAATTACTTCGCGGGACTTGGCAGTGATTATTCTCAGAAGGAACGGCCGAAAAATCAGGACCGCTGGCGAGGCGGCGTGATTCGAATTGATCCGTCCGGCAACGTGACTCCGGTAGCGATGTCGTTTCGATATCCCATGGGCCTGGCCTTCGATCGCAATGGCAACCTGTGGGCAACCGACAATCAGGGCGTGCAGAACACGTTCAACGAAATCAATCAGATACTTCCCGGAAGACACTATGGCGTTCCATCCGCTCATCAGCCGACAAACGGGCTGCAGCACGAAACGCCTGGCCTGATGATTCCGCACCCGTGGGTTCGCAGCGTCAACAGCATTTTGTTTCTGCCGGATGACTACAAAGTCGAAAGCCTGCGCGGGCACGGCATCGGCTGCGAATACGACAACCGCATGTTGATTCGCTTTACCATCCAGGACGTCGGAGGCGTCCTGCAGGGAGCCAGCTACAACTTCAGCCGTCCGGATTCCAGCGGCGGAGGCAGCAATTTCATCGGCCCGATCTGCTCCGCGATCAGTCCGGCGGGAGAACTTTACATTGGCAGCATCTGGGACAGCGGCTGGCAGGGAGGTCAGAACAACGGCGGCATGACTCGGTTGCTTCCATCGAAAAACGGACTGCCCAACGGGATTCGGGAACTGCGAGCCACAGCGACGGGCTTTGAAGTCGAATTCTTCGAACCCATCGATGAAGCCGCCGCGCGCAATCCCGAGAGCTGGTCGATTCAGGGCTACACGCGAGTCTGGGGCGGCGACTACGCGACGCCCGATTCCGGCCGCCGCGCGCTGACACCCTCGCAGATCCGCATCGACGAAGATCGACGGCTGGTCCGATTTGATGTCGACGAACTTAAGCCGGGGTACATGTACGATGTGGCCGTGACCGGTCCGCTGGCCGATTCGGAACAGATGTGGCCCGTCGAGGGACACTATTCCATGAAAGTCGTACCGAATCCGGAGTGATTCAACGCTTCGTTCAGACAAGGGCAGATGCAATGGCGGCAGGATGTCACAAAATGCATTCCGACGGCTGCGGCGAATAAATCCTTGAAAGATGTGGTGCCCGGGCAAGCGAACGGTTGGGACGCGCAGGCTCCTGCCGAACCGCGTGTGCCAGAGGACGCTTGATTGATTAGCAGCGCGGCGGGAGCCTCGCGGTTCCGATCGCCATGCCCGTGCGGTTCCTTAATCGTCGGTTGACGGTCCATTCGCGGTGGAGCATGCGGCGTTTTGGAGTGCGGCGACTCGTCGTCGCTTTGGATCTCTTTTCCGGAACCACCGATGTCAATCGAACGCCGGTTCGGAATTCGACGTAGCCGCTGAAATCCAAAGCGGCACGATGATCGCACTCCAAAGTATCGCCAACCGGAAACATTTCGCGGCGGAGCATGCGGCGTCTTGGAGTGCGACGACTCGTCGTCGCTTTGGATCTCTTTTCCGGAACCGCCGATGTCACAGGAATCGAACGCCGGTTCGGAATTCGACGCAGCCGCGAAATCCAAAGCGAAGCTGGATCATCGCACTCCAAAGTATCGCTTGCATAAACAACCAGCCACGGTTCGCGAGCGAACGAACTTTCGGTCAGCAGCGCAGGAAAGAGGCTTCCGACCGATTTCACCGGTGTGTGCGAGAAAAGCGGAGGGGGAGGGATTCGAACCCTCGGTACCGTTGCCGGTACACCGGTTTTCGAGACCGGCACAATCGGCCACTCTGCCACCCCTCCGGTTTTTCGTTACGATAGCGGCTGCACGTCGCGGACTCCATGATTCCGGGCACGCCGCATTTCCGGGAAAGCCACCGTTTGAACGCAAAGGCAGGTGAAAATATGCAGAGGTTCACTCGACGACAAGCCCTGGCATTCGGATCGCTCTCGATTTTCGCGGGATCGGGTCTGCAAACTGTCTTCGCCGCTCAGAAAGACTCGGCCGCTGAGCCTCAGGACACGCGTTTTCGGGTCGACGAAGTCCGGACGATTTCGCTGCAGCCGTCGCTGTACCACGGCTGGCCGACTCTGGCGAGACGCGGAAACGGCGAACTTCTGGTGGTTTGTTCCGGAGGCCGCGAATCGCACGTGTGCCCGTTTGGTCGAGTGGAGCTGATTCGATCACGCGATGACGGAGCAACCTGGTCGTTTGGCCGGACGCTGACCGACGGGCCGATCGATGACCGCGACGCCGGAATCGTAGAAACGGCGAAAGGCACTCTGCTGGCCACGACATTTACATCCCTGGCCTACGTTCCGATTCTGCAGCGGGCGATTGAAACACACAACAGCGACAAGCCGTCGATGGATTCGCTGCAACTGCAGCGCTGGCAGGCGGCTCACGCGCGGATCGCAAGCGATGACGCGCGGTCACAACTGCTGGGCAACTGGATGCTGCGATCGCAGGACGGCGGCGATTCCTGGTCTACGCCGTATCGAGTTCCCGTGAACAGTCCTCACGGCCCCGTGATGGTCTCCGGGGGACGGCTGATGTATGCCGGAGTCGCTCTGTGGCAGGACGCGCGACGAGTCGGTGTCTGCGTGTCCGACGACGACGGCCTGTCGTGGCAATGGCTCGCAGACATACCGGTTCGCGAAGGTGACACGTCCGACAACTATCACGAACTTCACGCCGTTGAAGCTGCGGACGGACGCTGGATCGTGCAGATTCGAAACCACAACGACGCCAACAAAGGCGAGACCCTGCAGACTCATTCCACCGACGAAGGCAAGTCCTGGGCCGAACCCTATTCGATCGGAGTCTGGGGTCTGCCGTCGCATCTGCTGCGACTGTCCGATGGACGACTGCTGATGTCGTACGGCCACCGTCGTGCACCGCTGGGCAATCAGGTTCGCATCAGCGAAGACAACGGTGCGACGTGGTCGCAGCCGATGGTGATCTACGCGGACGGCACGTCGTCCGATCTGGGGTACCCGTCGACCGTGGAGACCAGTCCCGGAAATCTGGTGACGGTCTGGTACGAACGTCTTGCGGAATCCCCTGCGGCTCAGTTGCGAATGGCCAGGTGGACGCTGACGTAAGCTCCGTGGCGAACGAGTCACGCCGAAAGCGCAGCAACATTGCTGGAGGGCACGCGTCATGACACCGGCGGGAAGTTCACAGCTCTTCCAACTGCCGCAGAATCTCCCGCAGCACGGGGATGTCGCTGTCGGGGCGCGACGGCGACTCCGGGTGAGTCCGGTCGCTGCGGATCATTCCTCGCAGGTGCAGAAATTGCGCGCAGGAATGTTTGTAAGCCGGAACCGGATTTCGAAACGCGAAGAAGCCAAGGTACTGCAACACATCGTTCAACTGGTGAAACGCCGGATCTCCGCAGGCCCACATCGCGTCTCGCTTCGCAAACAGGTCCGGCGCAAAGCTGCTGAGTCCCAGCAGATAGTCGCTGCCGTACATCACCATATCGATCGCCAGGTCATTTCCCGTCAGGACCCTGAAGTCGGGTCGCACCTGGTTTCGCAGAGCCAGACGCTGCCATTCGGGCACGCGCTGCAGAGAGGAATGCTTGGCTCCGACGCACGCATTGATTTCCAGCAGTCCGCGATATACGTCCAGCGAATAAATCCTGCCGAACGGTGCGAACATCGTTCCCAGTTCAAACGCAATGAACGTTTCGCAGAGTTCGCCGATCGACCGATAGGCCGCGATGATTTCGTCGTCGTTCTGTTCCGTCAGCCCGTGGGACTGAAAGATGACGGGAATTCCGCCGGCCTGCCGAATCTGTTCAATGCCGCGGGCATAGGCACTGATGTTGAACGGATCGCCGGGACGATCGGCGACGAACGTGCCCGCGACAAACTCCCGACCTGATGCTATCCGTCCGGTGCGTTTCAGAACTTCGGCCTTCGTGGCGTCGTCGAGCAGATTGACATAGCCCGTGTCCATGTTGACGGCGGGAATCAGCGACGCATCCAGAGTTCTGTGCACGTGAGCTTCGAAGGCGTCCCAGTCCGGATCGCCGCCGGAGGTCAAAGGCAGCAGCACGGCCGACATGCCGGTGATTCGTCGGCTTCGGAGGATTTCCGGAACAGAAAAAAACTCGGTGTCGCTCATGGTAACCTGATTCCGTACCGCGGAATTTCGTCCCGGCGGCCTGACAGGAAAAGCGCTGGTCTGAAGCGGGCCTGACATCACTTCCGGCGTGGCGCCGCGTGGTCAGACGTCTGTGGCTCGCCGTTGATAGAAGTACTTCAGGACCAGAGCCTGTGACGGCTTCGGCGTAAGCAGCGTCACGGCGAAGCCAGCGAGAAATGACGTCGCAATGCTTATCACAACAGGATCAAGATTGAGCAGCTGGATGGGGACACTGAAGTCGTTGTGCTCGAACCAGCCGGCGACGTACAGCGACAGGTGCGACAGGAACCCGGCCAGCATGCTGGCAATCGCTCCGGCGCCGGTAACACGAGGCCAGTAGATCGCGAGCACAACTGGCGCCAGGAAGCAGGCCGCCAGACCGCTGCCACAATAGACAATGATGTTCTGCAGATACTGAGGCGGGTTCATTGCGGCCAGCACAACTCCGGCTCCCACCACCAGCGTACAGCAGTAACTCATGCGTTTGATGCTCTGTTCCGAAGCATTCGGGTTGATGTTTCGCTGATAGATGTCGCGGACAACGGACGAAGAAATCATCAGCAGAAAGCTGTCCACGGTCGACATGACGGCGGCAAACGGCGCCGCCACCAGCAGTCCCGCCAGCCACGGTGCTCCCGCGTTGCTGGTCAGAGTGACGGCCAGTTGAGGCATGACGCTGTCCGATTCGTATTCCATTCCCGGCAGCAGAATTCGAGCACAGCAGAAGATGATCACCAGCGGAAAGTAGATCAGCGAAAAATAGATGGCGACCGTGATGATCGACATGCGAAGAGTCTTTGTACTGTTGAACGCCATCAGCCGCACCATCAGTTGAGGCTGGCCGGTTCCGGAGATCGCCCACTGGAAGAAGAACGAAAACGCCAGGCTAAGCGGCAGAAATCCCAGTGCGTTGCTGACATGCGGCCCCGGCGCTGTGACGAAGGCGCCCGGCTGTCCACTGTGTCCCGGAAAAGCGGGCGGCTGCGAATCCACGATTTCCCGCACCGTCGCCGACGACGCGAACTGAATACCGCTGCCTTCATCAAGGATTCGGTCACGGTCGCCGGAATCCACAATTTCGATCACGCGCACCAGATGCGTGCCGGGGTCCCGCTGGCGGTTGAATTCCTTGTAGAGTTCCTGCTCAGCGTCAGTGAGTTCTTCCTTTGCGAAATCGACGATACTGCGTGTGCGAAAGATTCGCAGCTCTCCGTCTTCCGATGACTGCAGCCACGTTCCCTTTGGAACCACGGCGGCGTCCGTCGCCCGTTCCAGTTCAATCACTGCATAATTCGGCGGCACCATGCCGGCTATCTGCCTTGTGGCGTTTTCCAGTCCGCCGACCTGACTAAGCACCAGCGGCAGCATGATGACAACGCCGGCCACCATCACGATTCCCTGCATGACATCCGTCCAGACGACCGCATGAAATCCGCCCCACGTCGTGTAGGCGATGACGGAAATTCCAAAGACAACCAGACACAACAGATATCCAGCATCCACGCCCTGAAAAAGCGAAACACTGCGAGTCAGTTCGGCGGTCGCCTGAACTCCCGCGTGGTACATGTCGACGTCCTTCACCAGCGTTTTCAGAATCACGCTGCCGGCCTTGAACTGGCCGACCAGATTCACGCACATGAAGAACACAATCAGAGTCGTCGACAGCAATCCGAAAAACGGGCTTCCGAAACGATCGCGCAGAATGTCGGGGACTGTGATGGCGTCTGTCTTGCGAGCCACCTGGTTCAGCCGCTTGCCGAGAAATCCCATCGTACACAGTGGGAAGATCATGTAGCTGGAAATCCACAGCGCCAGCACCCAGCCGTGTGTGTAGATCAGCGAAGGAAAGCCGGTAAACGAACCTCCCGATGCACTTGTCGCGGCAAACGTCAGTGCGAGCGCCCAGACACCCAAGCTGCGGCTTCCCAGAAAATACTCACTGAGAAAACTGCGAGTCTGCAGCAGCCGGCTGGAAATCGCCGCCAGCCCGAAGACCGCCAGCATGTAGATCAGAAACGTGATCAGGGCGGGAGAATCGGTTATTGCGAGCATTGGTACGGTGGTCATGCAATCCGCGACGGTTTCCGTCATGCTGTTTCCTTCGACGCGTTTTCGTCCGAAACGGGTTCCTGCAGGTCGCAGTCCTGCATGTAGGCCAGACAGAACCAGATCGTGACCGCGTTCGCCACAAGCCACGGAAACACGATGCCCACGGCAACCCACATGGGAATGCCCAGTACCAGCGGGAATTCATCCGGATTGACAGCCTTCGGGTAACCGAAGGTGTCGCAAATGGCCATCGTCCAGATCAGGCAGGCGATCCACATCAGCAGAATCCACTTCGCTTCGCGGCGGCTGCTGACGAAGATCGGATCGGGTTCGTACTCTGCAAGTTGTTCCGGGGTGAGATCGCTCACGAATGACGACTTTCGAGTTTCAAGTTTCGAACGTGGCACCGCAACCGGCACGCTGTCGTGTCCGGTGCCATGGTCCGCACGTGCAGGATTCGCGCTGAGTGCCGAATTCGAAATATTCCATCCATGGTTGTCGCGTGTCTGAATAACCGGACGCGGTAACTCGGTTTCCGAAACAGCGACCGTGCTGAATCCGGCGAGTCACAACCAGCGGAACTTCGATGCGACGCACGTCACGGCGGTGTGATCGAGCGCCAGTGAGTCAGCACATGTGTCCTGACGACCAATGTTGTCGCAAAGCCCGCCAAATGACAAGTCGACGAAGAGTTGCGCGTCGATCGGAACTGAGCCCGGCGGTTCCTGGCCGCATGGAAGTTCCACGCGCTGACGCCATCGGCGTTCAGTGATCTTTCAGCCGAGTATTGATGAATGGGACGGCTGCTGCCATCTGCCGCGCTTCGTGAGGGCGCTGTCATCGGGATTGCGCTGTCGTCGGGGCTGCGCTGCTGTGGGGAGGACGAGGCTCCTGCCGAACCGCTGCCGGATCGGACGTTCTGTGGCACACGCGGCTCGGCGGGAGCCTCGCCCTCCCAAACCCGGATCATTCACAGGCGTGTACGACGGGACTCAGAGAAAGCTTCCGCGATCAGCGATGGCGACCCGGCTGGTTCACGATCACGCCGCCGAACTGAGGATTGACGAGTTCACCGTTGCCGGCCACCGAATCATAGGTCAGTCGACACATCACGCCGGGCTCAACCCAGACCGCGTTAATTGGTGACTGGACCACGGGCTTCTTGCGTGTGGATGACTGCAGTCGTGTGACGATCTTAAAGAAGTCGTCGCGCGGCATGTCGTCTGCGGAGATCGTCGCAATGTGCTGATCGCTGCCGATCGTGTTGCCGGCAAACAGCAGGGCGTTGGGAACGTTCCGGCTGTCTGTGCGAAGACCGTAGACGACACAATGCATCTTGTCGGCGAACCGCTTTGTTCCCAGGTCTTCTTCGGCAGGGTTCTGCAGCATTCCGCGATTCAGAGCAGCGGCGCCGGCGGTCATGGAATCCGGATCGTCAAGCTGCCGCAGTGACTCGTCCATCGTCAGATTTTCGTCGGCCTGCGCACGAGCGGTATCGGCCACGGCGCCGATGACCTGTGAGGCTGACGGAGAACGGTTCGGTGCTCCTTCGACCCGAAACGGCGCGGAATAGTCGATGCCTCCGATCACGACAACGGCTGTGAACATCGAACACAGTCCCCAGATGATCCCGAAAACTCGCGGACACGACGCCGGCAGATCAGCGATCGTGTTCTGCCAGACGTTGAACCACGAAATCAGCACGTCAGCCATGTTGACTCGCGGGTCCACCTTCATGGCGTGGTAGCTGGCGATTCCATGACCGATCAGAAACGAGACCAGTCCGAGAATCAGTTCCGCAAGTGCGATGGTTCCCCGCGGACCGTCGGCGGACGGCCAGGTCGCGTGGATGATCAGGCCGGAAATAATAATCACGCCAACGCCCGTCATCAGCAGCCAGAACCAGACGGGAACCGCCTGAAACCCGGACGGACGCGCCGCTTCTTCTTCCTCTTCCGAAACGATTCGTTCCTTCCAGGTGGTGTCCTTCATCGCGTTCTTGTCGACCGACGGATAATAGCCACAGGTCGGACACCACGAAGACAGCCCCCACGATTCCACAGACTGGCAGCGCGGACAGACCTGCTGTCCTCGGCGAGGTGCGCGTGCCGGACCACGCTGCTCGGCGGACGGCGATGCGGGAACGCTGGTTTCGACGGACATGACACCTGCCTGCTGGTCGATCGGTTCGAAGGGACAATCGAATGATTCGATGCGTCGGCGCGGACGTCGGTGGGCCGGCCGCGTTGCACTCTCGAAACATAGGTTGCGATCCGGCACTGATCGCCTGTGATCTGAAAATCCAGGCACCCGGACAGCCGCACAATCGTCAGGTCTGAAGCATCCGGCGCAGCTGCCGCTTTCAGAGGGGTGAAAACACGCTGTCACCACATTTGCGGACGGCACTGCAGAATTGGCAGGGTCCGTCTGACGCGTCACTTCAGAGGGTCGCGGTCGCCGGTGAGCTGGAAGCGGCACAGATGAATTCCCGCTTCGTACAGAATGATCAGCGGAAACATCATCAGCAGCATGCTGGTCGGATCGGCGGGCGTGAGAATCATCGACAGTACGGCAATCACCAGGATCGCCATGCGACGGTTGGTCCTGTAGCCCTCAACCGAAAAGATCCCCAGCCGATCCAGAAACAGCATGGCCAGCGGCAACTGGAAACTGATTCCGAACATCAGGGGCAGCATCAAAGCGAGGCTGATGTACTCCGACAGCCGCGGCTGCAGTGTCGTTCCGATCCAGTCGTTGAAACTGATCAGAAAACCAAGCACGAGCGGAAACACGAAGTGAAAGCAGAACAGAGCCCCGGTGATGAACAGCCCAAGGCTCATGGGCAGATAGATGTGTACGTACTTGCGTTCGTGCGGATACAGGCCGGCGGCCACAAACAGCCAGATTTGATAAAAGACCCACGGAGACGCCAGCACGAATCCTGCGATCACGCTCACCTTCACGTACGCCATAAACGCTTCTTCGACCTTGAACGTGACAGGCTGATTGAAGCGTTCGCTGGTGCGACGGAACTGGGCGAATTCCGGAGCTTTGATGATCAGCGGGACTGTCGGAGTCTGAACCGGAGCAGTCTCCGATGTGCCGTTCGCCGGCGGCGATCCCGCAGCCGCGTCGGTTCCGGTGCCCGCGTCGCTCGCCGGTTCCGGAATCAGTTCCGGTACTGCGGAGCGAAGTGCCTTCAGCAGACTGTTGACCGGAATCTGGACGACGACTTCATCTTCCGCCAGAGCTGGTTCGATCGTGTCGGAGTCGTCGCCGGAAGACTCCTCCTCCTCGTTCTTCTTCCCCGAAAAGAGGCTCTTCAGGAATTCCAGGAAGTTCACATTGGAGACATCGTCGTTTAGTTCCGGCGGCTTTTCACTCTGCATCAGCGCTTCGGTGATCGGCTTGCGCAGCACTCCGATGATTCGATCGCCGAACAGCAGGCAGACACAGACCGCAATTGTGACACCGATCAGCGACTTCCAGACGTGAACGCGCAACACTTCCAGGTGTTCGCCGAACGACATCGTGGTATCGTCGAAGAGATCTCGGTTGCGGGCCATTTTCGCTTTCCGATGCAGCGGAACCAGGTTCCGGCCGCAGTTGGCAGCTTTGGATGTTTACGTGGCTGGTAAGTCCTGCGGGATCGCGCTATCGTGAGGCGAGCCTGGTGTGACGATCCGATCGTCGTGAAGCGGTGAAGCCGTTACGTCGCGCGGGTCAGTTGACGGAACCGCTCCAGCAGATCCTGAGTTACCGGTCCGGGCCTGCCATCGCCGATCGTGCGACCATCCAGACTGACCACGGCGATGACTTCCGCTGCGGTTCCCGTCAGAAAACACTCGTCGGCAACAAAGATGTCGTGTCTCAGCAGCGGTGTCTCGCGAACTTCCAGGCCGGCTTCGCGAGCCAGTTTTATGACGGCGTTGCGAGTGATTCCTTCCAGGATTCCGGCTTCGGGCGGCGGAGTCTTCAGCACTCCCTGCTTGACGATGAAGATGTTGTCGCCCGTGCATTCGGCCACTTCGCCCTGAGCGTTCAGCATCAGCGCTTCGACGGTCCCGGCGTCCGTGCCTTCGATCTTGGCCATGATGTTGTTGAGATAATTCAGCGACTTGATTCGCGGACTGAGCGCAGCGGAGTGATTTCGAATCGTGCTGGCCGTAATCAGAGCCATGCCGTTGTCGTAGATTTCCTGCGGATACAGGGAAATGGTATCCGCGATGATGATCACGCGCGGATCGCTGGTCCGGCGAATATCCAGCCCCAGAGTTCCCGCGCCGCGAGTGACGACAAGCCGGACGTAGCCGTCGTCGATGTCGTTCGCCGCGACCGTGTCTTCGACCGCTTTCGTCATTTCTTCCGGCGACATGGGTATCTGCAACCGAATGGCCAGAGCACTTTCGTAAAGGCGCTCGATGTGTTCCCGCAGCAGAAACACGCGCCGGCCGTAAACCCGGATTCCCTCGAAAACGCCGTCTCCGTACAGCAGGCCGTGGTCGAACACGCTGACCACCGCCTGCTCAGCGGGAACCAGCCGACCGGAAATGTAAACCTGACGTGACATGAACTTCCTCGACGTTGCAATTCTTTAAAGCGGAACACCCGTCCGCGGCATTTCAGGCGTCCAATGATATCGGTAACCGGTGCCAAGCTGCATCCGTGTCAGCAGGACAATTTGGTGAGTATGTCCGACAAGGTGCGACACCGTGTGCATCAGCGCGCCCAGAACCGTTGTCTGAAAGCCCTGAATCGATCTGTCGGCTGACAGTTCCGCGACGCCGGTTTCTGAAATGACCGAAACGGCAGCCGCAACAACACGACGCAGTTCGTGCAGCAGTTGTTCGCCCGAATGCGTCCCGTCGGCGAGAAATTCCTGCTGCCGCTGTCGCTGACTCGACCGCCGCAGAATTCCGTCAACGGCCCATTGCTGAAGATTGCCGGTCACGTGAAGCAGCAGGTTTCCCACGGAATTCAGGTCTTCGGCGGGTCGCCACCAGAGCTGCGATTCGTCCAGTTGGGCGACACAGTGCCGGATGCGGGCGAGCGACTGATTCAGCAGATGAATCCACTCCGCCTTTAGAATCGCAGGCCAGTCAGCATCGGCATCAGAAGCGGCGGACACTGCGGTCAGCGATCAATCTCGCCCATGACGATATCCAGCGAGCCGACGACGGCCGGGACGTCCGCCAGCGGAACGCCTTCGCACAGCTTGTCCGTGACGGACAGGTTGCAGAAGCACGAACTTTTCGCACGGGCTCGAAGCGGTTCCGCGTTTCCGTTTCCGACGACATAGAACCCCATCTGCCCGCGCGGGCATTCGGTTTCCAGATAGACCTCGTCCTTTGGAAGCTTCGTGTTCATCTTGAACGGTTCGCGATGGCTGCCTTCTGCCGACTGATATTTTGGAATCGCCTGACGCACCAGACGAATGGCCTGCACGACTTCCAGCATGCGAACATAGAAGCGGCACCAGTTGTCACCCGTCACGACTTCGCGGGGAGCGTCGCGGAACGGCGCCACGGGAATTTCAAAGTCATAGCCTTCATACATGCGGGTATAGATCGGTTCGCCGTCGCGGCGCAGGTCGAAATTGACTCCGCTGCCGCGAAGAACTGGTCCGGTGCAGCCGTAGCTGACCGCCATCTCCGGCGACAGCAATCCAATCCCGGCCGTGCGGCTGATGAAGATGGCGTTGCGAGTCAACAGGGTGTGATATTCCCGAATGCGTTTTTCCAGCCATTGCAGAAACAACTCCACGGCTTCCAGAAGCGGCAGTCGTTCTCCTCGCCGGCTTTTCGTCAGTGCCGCCAGGCCTTCGGGCATTTCGATTTCTTCCGGAAGGTCATGCGTCGCGCCGCCGACCGTGAGATAACTGCAGGTCAGACGAGCGCCGCAGATTTCTTCGAAGAAGTCCAGAATGATCTCGCGTTCGCGGAATGCGTACAGGAACGGGCTGAATGTTCCCAGGTCCAGACCGTAGGCTCCCATCCCGACCAGATGGCTGGCGATGCGGCTCAGTTCCGCGATCAGCACTCGCAGGTGCATTGCCTTCGGGCTGACTTCCATCCCGATCAGCTTTTCCACAGCCAGCGCGAACCCGAGGTTCATGTTCATGGCCGCCAGGTAATCCATGCGGTCCGTGTAGGGAATCCACTGCGGCGGCGCGAGGTTCTCGCCGATCTTTTCGGCACTGCGATGCAGGTAACCGATATGTGGCGTGCATTCGTGAACGATTTCGCCGTCGGTTCGCAGAAGCAGTCGCAGCACTCCGTGCGTGCTGGGATGCTGCGGCCCCATGTTGACCAGCATTTCGTCCGTCTGCACGTCGAATTCAACGATGCGGGGATCTTCGATTGTCAGGCTCACGGAAACGATCCTTGGCTGGTAACCGCAGTTGGGCTGCAGTCGCAATACTTTGTCGCAGTTTGTTGTCAGGAGTTGCGAACACGCCGCAGTGGTCGCCGCGGTCCGGGTTCGGTGGTTTCGAGACCGTTCATTCCACCCGCAGATGCCGACCGGCCATCGATTGGTGTCTTAACGACCGCGAACCCCGTGGTATTCGAGCGGGAATTGATAGTCCTTCCGCAAGGCGTGGCCCGTCCAGTCTTCCGGGCAGAGAATTCGGCGAAAGTTGGGATGGCCCGTGAATCGAATTCCCACCAGGTCGTAGGCTTCTCTTTCGTGCCAGTTTGCGATGCCCCACACGGAACTGACGGAAGGAACTTCGGGAAGACTGCCGGGTTTGTCATTTTCCCAGCGAGGCAGGATGACCTTCAGTTTCAAACGCTGCCGCAGTTCCAGGCTGGAAAGCTGATAGACAACTTCGACATGAGGCTCATGCCCGAACTTCGCGGCTTTCTTTTCATCGGGTTCCAGATAGTCGACGCCACACAGGTCATTCAGGTGGTTGAAACGCAGCCGCTGATCATCACGGACGAATAATGCGACGTCGACAATGGAGCCGGCGGCCACTTCGATCCACGGATCGATGGCGGCCTTCGGTGCGGACCCGACAACGGACTCACCGAACTTCTCAAGCAGGATGGAATGGATCTCTTCGATGGTCATTGGCTGTCGGCTTCTGAGTCGCAGTGGATTGCGTTCGGCGGAGTAACGGTCAGCGATGTTGCGAAAGATCGCGTCGTGCCGCTGGCGCACATTTGGTCACATGGCCGTCTGATCGGGGGCCTGTTGAGACTTCTTCGACAGTGCTCGAATCCAGTCCAGGTCGCCGCGTTTCCAGACGTAGGCAAATCCGACCAGCAGCACTCCGAAGAACACCAGAATGTCAACAAACCCCATTAGTCCGAGATTTGTCGCGACTTCCGGCGTGATGACGTTCGCGGAATCCAGGTGAGCGACGTCGACGTTCAGCAGGCGGGCACTGAGTTCCTGGCGAGCGGTATCGCTAAGCTTTGAGTCGGCAAGCTGCATTGTGCTGCCGTACACCGACGCCCAGGGAAAGAAGAAGGCGACTTCCACGTCGAAGACAATGAACAGCAAAGCCACCACATAGAATCGCAGGTCGAATTGAATGTAGCTGGACCCGATGGCGGGTTCGCCGCATTCATAGATCGCGTCCTTTTCCGGCGTCGGCAGTTTGGGACGAACAAAGCGTCCGATGACCAGCGGGACCAGAAGCAGCACAACGACCGCCCCGCCGAACAACAGCAAATGACCCACCAGATTCGTCATCTCAAGTCCCCGGTCCCAACTGAATGCGGGCAAACGTCATGTTTCTGCCCGGAACTCCTGCACTGTCATGTCGGCAACACCCTGAAGCAGCGGCCTGCGTTCGGTGATTGCGTCTGACAGTTCCCGCCAATACGACACTTCCGATTCGCCAGGCAGCCAGCTTAACACAACAGACCGCCCGTCGATTTCGGAGGCAAATTCCACCAGACCGACACGTGCGTCCGCAAGGATGCCTCCGACGTCTTCCAGTTCCGATTCGAACACGATCAGCCGAAGCTCGTCCTCCGCAAGTCCGTCCTGCATGGCGGTGACTTCCTCGGCCCAGGGAGTCTGTTCGGACTCCGACACCGGATGAAGGTCTCGCAATTCCTGCAGCCGAGACTGACGTTCGACGACATCCGCTTTCAACCCGACGACATCACGGACAATCGCCCGAACCAGCGGCAGCCGCTGATTGACCTGCTGCACCGTCAGGATGATGTCTTCTGCCGTCATCGGAATTCCCCGTCAGTTAAGCTCCGGCATTTGCACAGAAGCTACCGTGCCCGGAAGCGGTCACGAAGCTCCTGCGAATTCGTACGGACTTTCTTCGCCCTTCACCCAGACCGGCTGGTGCAGCACCTTGGATTCGGCCACGGCGGTGGGATTCAGAGTCGCGCTTCCCCAGGCGGTTTCCAGAGGCAGCTTCGCGTAATCGACAATGCAGCCGTCGCGACTGTAGCAGCTCAGGTCGTGGTTCGATCCCATGAAGATGCAGTCAACCGGACATGGCTCGACGCACAATGCGCAGAACATGCACTTCGTGTAGTCGATCGCAAACCCGTTCAGGCGAAAGCCCTTGCCGACGGGAGTCTTCTCCTTGTCGATGTAGATACAGTCGACGGGGCAGGCCTGAGCACACTTGTCGCAGCCGATGCAGGTCGTCAGGTCGTAGCGATGAAATCCGCGATACCGCGGCTTTACCTTCAGCGGGACTTCGGGATATTCGTAGACCTGAGTAAACGTCTGCCGGTTATAGGTCTTTCCCATCGTGAACAGCGTCACCCACATCCCATACAGGACTGTGGAAACTGCCGTCCAGACGTTTCGAAACCAGGTTAACATGGGAGGAGGTCTCACATGTGAGCACGAGAAAATCACCGTTGTTTTCGTGGCATGACAGACGGCCGTTGCCGCCCTGCCAGGCCCCTGCGGCGATTATAGATGGCACCTCCGTTGACGCAAGCGGCGCCGACGGCGTCCTGACATTGAGAAGCTCCCGAAACAGGGTCACGTGCCCGGTTTACTTCAGCAGATACCGGTTGGCGATCGTGATTCCTGACAGCATGGCTCCCACAATTCCCAGGAATCCCTGATCGGTTCCGCACAGGTAAAGATTGCGGACGGGAGTCAGACCGTTGACGAACTTTTCCGGCGCGCCGTAGACGCAGCCGTTCAGATGTCCGGTGAATCGACGAATGGTCCGGGGCGTGAACACGTCCGTGTCGACGACGTGTGGTCGAAAATCGGGAATGTGCGCCAGTGCGCTTTCGATGATCCGGTGATTCCACCGGACCTTCTGCTGACGGTATTCCTCCTCCGGCAGGTGAATCCAGTAGTCGGGTTCGGCCAGAGCGGTGATGCGAACTCGCCCGTCTTCCAGCGGCCGGGAATAGTCGAAATTATTCGGCGAACAGATAATACCGCTGCGAAGATCGACGGGGTCACTCGGCCGTTCGTAGCGGAACGGCAGCGAATCGCTGTAGAAGATGATCGTGTCGCGGTGTCCCAGCGAAGCCGGTTCCGTATCCAGCACGGAAATCGATTCCACAAACGAGATGTCTCCCGGAACAGCGCGAGCCGCGGGGCGGCTCGGATCAACCAGTCTCATCGTTTCCGCGGCGCCGGCGGACGACAGGATGTTGTCGGCTTCAATCTCGCTTCCATCGTCGAGCACGACGGCAGCGGCACGGCCGTTTCGCTGGATGATCTCCCTGACACCCGCCCGCAGCTTCAGGGTTCCGCCCAGAGCCTTGAAGTGCCGCACCAGCCGTTTCAGGATCAGGCGAATTCCGTCAAACGGCCGTCCGAAGCCCTCATAGAAGATGCTTTTGAACATGATGACGAACTGATTGAAGTCCATGTCGTGCGGCGTGGCGCTGCCGTAAAACATCAGCGGACAAAACAGCATGTCAATCAGCAGAGGATCGCTCAGATGTTCGCCGACGACAGCGCGGGCCGATTGAGCCTTTCGATCCAGATTCAGCGCATCGTGGTCGTCAATTCGCCGCAGCAGTTTGCGGAAGCCATCGATCTGCTTCGGAAAGACGCCGCAGACCTGAGACAACAACAGTTCGAAGTCGTTTGTGAACTTCAGTCGGCAGCCCGGAAACACGATCGACGACTGCAGTTGCGGCCGCAGGTCGAAGTCGTCCCATTTCATCCGCAGTTGCCGCAGCAGTTTGCTGAGCGGGCCGGTCTTGCTGCCCGGCCGCGCGAAATTTGTGATCGCGTGCAGGCCGACGTCGTAGTTGCGATTTCTCAGGCGGTAAAACGAATTCAGACCACCGATGGTTGTGTGCCGTTCAAGAATGCACACCTTCTTTTCGAAATACGCAAGCCGAACTCCGGCCGACAGGCCCGACATGCCCGCACCGATTATCAGGGTGTCGTATCTCACGCTGTTGTCCTGTCAATTGCGATCCGCTCCGGCCGCGTTCAGGCATCTATACCCCGAGCGGGTCAAATTGAGGTATTCTGGCTCGCGGCATGAAGAAGTGCGACAAGTATCAGCGTTCGCCGCGGCCAGTATAAACGGAACGAACGCTGCCGCACGCGCGGGATGATCGCGGATTGACCGCGTTCGGGGAATCAGGCGGCGGAGCGGTCAGCCGCTGGTCAGCGTCCCGCGGCGACCCCTGCCTCTGTCGAATCCCCGAAACCGGTCACTCTTACCCGACGACAAAGAAAAACCCCGAAGCAATACTTCGGGGCACTTCAGATACCAATTGTCAGTGACCGAAGTCAGCTTGCCACAGGAACATCCTTGAGCTTCGGCCGCAGATACGACACGGTGCTGTGCATTGTTGCCAGATGAGTATAGTCCTCTTCCGGAATCTGAACGCGATACGCCTTTCGCAGCTCCATCACGATGTCCAGGAAGTCCATGCTGTCGAGTTCCATTTGTTCGCGGAACGCAACTTCGTCATTCAGATCGGTCAGATCTTCGTCGGGAGCAATTCGTTCCAGGATTTCCAGAACGACCTCTCGGATCTCCTCACCCGTCATCAAAAACCCCCTGCCAATTCTCAGCCGACAAATCTCTGCGGCATCTGTTAGTCGAATCTGCGGACGATCAGCACGGAGTTGATCCCCAGCATGCCAAACGAGTTATTCAGAATACACGTCACTTTTCCCAGATCCCGTGGCTGATTGGCCACAAGATTCGGCAGGTCGCAGCGTGTATCGATCTGGTCGAGGTTGATTGTAGCGTGGGCGATACCATCGTCAAACGAAGGCAGATTGCCCAGCAATTCCAGTGCCCCGGCTGCTCCCATGGCATGGCCGATGAAGCTTTTGGTGTTGTTGACCACCGCGTTGCTTCCCGTCAGAACCTCTCTCAAAGCGTTTGCTTCTTCGATGTCACCCTGTTCTGTCGCGGTCGCGTGGCTGCTGACGATGTCAACGTCGGCGGCGGAAATGCCGGCTCGCAACAGAGCCAGCCGGACGCATTCCGCCTGCCGGGTCCGATTGGGCAGGACGAAGTCGGAGGCATCGGAATTCATGGCCCAGCCGATGATTTCGGCATGAATTTTCGCGCCGCGCGCCAGCGCGTCGGGCAGCCTTTCCACCGTGCAAATGCCGCCTCCTTCGGCCACGACAATGCCGTTTCGATCGACATCAAACGGGCGGCAGGCTTTCGCGGGGTCGTCATGCCGCGCCAGAGCTCCCTGGCTCTGAAAGCTGGCAAAGATGCCGAACGTATGAATGCTTTCGGAAACACCTCCGGCGATTGCCAGGTCGACCTCACCCAGCCGCAGCATCTGAGCCGCCTGAATAAAGCCGGCGTTCCCGGCGGCACACGCGGCTCCGACGGTCAGGTGCGGGCCGGTGATTTTCAGGTTCAGAGTGACTTCGCCCGCCGGATTGTTGGCGACGGTGCGAGGATTGTGGTGATGCGACCAGACCTTCGTGTCGTAGCCAAACTGCGAGATTTCATAGATCTCGTTCTCTGTCTCGACATTGCCGTGTTCGGTGATTCCCAGGTACACGCCGACTCGGTCACGAGCGACATTGTCCCAGTCCAGCCCGGAATCCCGAACGGCTTCGTTGCTGCAATAGATCGCGATCGAACCGGCTCGAGTTCCGCGGCGCACGTCCCGGCGTTTCTGATACCGCAGCTCGTCGAAATCGCAGACGCCCGCCAGGACCGGGCCCATGTATCGCGTCGTGTAGTCCACAACGCCGGACCGGCCTTCCAGCAGGCTGCGCCGAAACTCACCCGGAGAATTTCCGTTGGGAGCTGTCAGGCCGATGCCGGTGATGACGATGCGGTCAGAATCGGACAATGCAAACTCTCATCAGGACGCAGTCTTCAGGCGCGCGGCGCGAATCTTCCGACACCAGGATCAGGGTCCCGGACTCCGGTGCCGCACTTCCCAGGTCGAATCACCAGAACAACTGGCGGAATGGTCGAAACACCAGGACAACGGCTTCCGACGCAGGATTCGCCGCGTGGAAAAGTGCAGCAGAGTATCGCGATCCCCGAACACTGACAAGCACTGCATTCCGCATCCGATCGGGGTTTCTCAGGGCCGGGCAACGAGTTCGGCAGTCTGTTCATCGCAATCCGTCGTCGCGGTCGCGCGACAGTCCAACATCCCGGCACCGATAGGTCTTCATCGCGCCGCCTCCCGTTGTTGCGACTGCTGCAAACCCCGCAGGCGGCGGGGACGCGCTTTCAGGTCCGCGACCGTCGATATCTTCGAGATCCGTTCCTCATTCAGCGTGGTGCGATTCCACTCCGGAAGCACCTGCAGATAGCGTCGCAACAGGTCGCGACCTTCTTCGACGCGGCCATTCGCCAGCCGCTGTTCGGCCAGCCGGTACAGCGCGCGGGCAACAGCCACGTCCCGGAATCCCAGATCAATGCGAGCATTCCCCAATTCGTAGTAGTCGTCCGGATCCGGCGGGCAATACGCCAGCATTGCCTCGGCGAACGACAGGTCCTGATCTGACTCCGCGGGCTCCGACCCCGGCCAGCACTGCAGTCTTGCCAGAAGTCTGGCATATCGGGGACGAATGCGAGCGGGCACATCCGATGCGGCCGGCAGTTTCGAGCGCACCGTGGCAGCGGCCCGAGACGGGTACTCGCCGGGTCGCCAGACGAAGGAATTGCCCTGCCATTGAACCAGCCGTTCCGCTTCTTCTTCGCTGCCAAAGACGTCGACCGCCAGCGACCGATAGTCAGCCAGAGCCTTTGAATAACCCGACAGCCGGGGCTGCCAGGCATCGCCGCTGGCGGGATCGCATTCACAGAACTCGACAACCGTCACGTCAGTTGGCTGAAACGGGACTTTCCAGGCGAAGGTTTCCGTTTCGCGGCAGGTGCAGCGATGAAACTGAAATCGTCCGTCGCGATCGCAGACCGCAAGTTGCAGCGAACGCCCCGTGTCACTGCCCGCCGGCGGCTCAAGAGTGGCTCGGACGATGAATTCGTTCCCCTCCGGCTTTGTCTCGTAGCTGAGCGCGGGGTCCTTCACGTCGCCGCGGAAGGCTTCCCGGAAGAATTTCTGAAGCTGCGCCGCGTATTCGATCTCGTTCACTTCAAGCGATTCCGGAGCGTGCCCGGTGTCCTGCATCATCCAGACTCGAGTCGGCTGCGTGCTGGCTTCCGCAACACGCAGCGTGGCCGACGGCGGCAACAGCCGATCATGGACGCCGTGAATCAGAAACAGCGGCCCCTTCAGTCCCTTGACGGTTACCAGAGGATTGACGCCGGACAGCAGCAGACCACTCATCGCACGCAGCATCGTTTTCGTGGCCGCATTGGTCGCCTGATCCTGTTCCAGCATGGTGTCCAGCATTTCCGAGGGGATGAACACATCTTCCACAGCAATCGCGGCGGCCTGTTTTTCCGCCGCGACCGACATGGCCAGCACGGATCCCAGCGAGACGCCAAACATGCCGATCTGATCGGACGACCGGCCCGTCTTTGCGGACACGAAATCAAACGCACTCCGCACGTCACCCTGCAGCGAAAAAACCGACGCCTGTCCTTCGCTTTCACCGTACCCCTGATAATCGAACAACAGCACATCGAACCCGCCGCCGTGCAGGATTCTGGCGTACGGCAGCATGATCGAAATGTTGCCGGTGTTGCCCATGCAGAACACGACGGTCTGCTGCGAACCTTCGGCCGGCAAATACCAGCCGCGAAGTTTGATCCCCAGTTCGTTTTCGAAGTGAACCGTTTCGGCCGGCAAACCGGCATCTTCGGGCACTCGGAAATCACCGGCGAACGGCATCAGGCACGTCTGGCTCAGCGGATCCGCCGCTCGACGCACCGTGGGAATCGGCCCGCCCGCTGTGCAAATGCAGCAGCATTCGGCCGCTACCGCCCCAATCAGAAGTATTTGCCATGCGGTGCGAATCACAATCGAGCGTCCTCCTGTATTCAGCGAATTCCGCCCTGGTGTGACGTCCGGACATCGTTGAAACCCGGACAAGTTAATACGCAAAACGCAAAAGCCGACGCTGCGACAAGCCGTCGTCCGTGAATTTTCGCGAGGCGGCTGCGGTTTGTGTTTCGACCCGGAACGAAGAAGCAGCGACGAACGGCATCTTCGATTTACCGAATCACGTACTACCGTGGCCCCGGATCGTTGACGTGATCCGCTCCGCGATCTTCGCCCGGAGTCACGCCTGTGGCAAGATCAGCCCGAGCGTTCTTCAGTCGTTCGCCGGTTTCGCGGTCGAATTCGTCGACGCTGAGCTGTTCCGGAACGCTGTCGTGAGTCGCTTCCATCCAGCGTTCAAGAACAGCCAGCAACTCGGATCGCGTGGCAGAACGGTCCGCGCGGCCCGCCAGATTCTGCAGTTGAAACGGATCGGACTTTGTGTCGTACAGTTCCACCTCGGGGCGAGGTGCCAGAAAGACGTCGCTTTGCGCCGCCGTGAGCCCCCCGCTTTGTCGCAGCTTTCGCAGATTCTGGTGCGACGGCGAACGCACGGAATCCGCCGGTCCCTGCCACGGCTGCTGAGTCCGAAAGTTGCGGATCAGCAGCAAGTCTTTCGTCCGCACACTGCGACCGTGAGCCTCATAGTCGTGCCAGTTGTGTTCAGAAAACACATAGTCGCGAATCGTGGCGTGCGGGTCCGCGAACAGCGGCTGCATCGACACTCCCTTCACGGTCGGCGGAACCCGGCAGCCGGCAATGTTCAGAATCGTCGGAGCCAGATCGATCGTACTCACCAGACTGTCGCTGACGGTTCCGGCGTCCGTGATACCGTTCGGCCAGTGAGCCACCAGCGCCGTTTTCATCCCGGAATCATGCAGCCTGGTCTTCGCCCGCGGAAACGGCCGGCCGTTGTCCGCCATGACCAGAATCAGCGTGTTGTCAAGCTGGCCCTGACGTCGCAGTTCCTCCACAACCTGGCCGACGTAATAGTCGAATCGCGTGACTTCGTTGTAGTACGACGCCAGGTCCTGCCGCGTCTGAGCGTCGTCCGAGAGAAACGGCGGAACGATCACGTCATCGGGCCTGTGCGCAGCACCGTAGCGATCGGTGTCCCACTGTTGATCACCGTCCCAGTCGCGGTGAGCGTCGTACGAAGCAAACCAGAAAAAGAACGGCCGATCCCGCGGACGCTGCCTGGTGACTTCCACCCAATTCGCGTGGCCACCGGAGTTCGGATCAGAACGACCGTTGTCCACATGATCGAAGGGAACCGGCCGCGGTGGCTGACCGGTCGCCGGTTTGGTGGTGGTCATGTGATGCTTGCCGGACAAGGCCGTGTAGTACCCGGCGTCTCGCAGAATCTCGGGAAACCACGGCAGATGCACGGAGATCGGCTTGTGCAGTTCCGCCGCCTTCCCGTTGTTGTGCGGATACCGCCCGGTAATGATGCTGCTGCGAGACGGGCTGCAACTGCTGGCCGTCAGAAACGCGTTATTGAAGCGAATGCCTGTCGCCGCCAGCGAATCGATATTGGGAGTCCGAGCGGCTTCATTCCCGTAACACCCATAATCGTTCCAGCTCACATCGTCAGCAATAAACAGAACAACATTCGGACGGTCAGCGGCCAGGACGCGTGCCGCGTAAATCAGGAGCGCGAACGTCGTCACGATTTGACGAATCACAAGTAAACTCCCGTTATACCGGTACCTGGATTTCTGCCCAGGCGTAGTTGGCGTTGGCGATGACGGCGACGGATTCCGCGGAATCCACCAGACGCTGAAGTTCGCCGGCGGATGACATCGCGAGCAATCCCAGATCTTCAACCAGATCCTCCGGCAGGTGACTGAGCAGATACACGCGAGCTCGCTGCAGGGCTCGAATCAGCTGCACGGATTCGACGGCGTCGACCGGCGGCTCAAGGCTCAGCGGCCGCAGCAATTCCTCCGGTTCGCGGCATCGGCGGAGCATCTGCAGTCCCGGTCCGTGCGGGGCTTCGCAATCCGCGACCACCACGATCCGGCCGTCCTCCGCCACCAGCTTCGAAGCTGTCGCCAGCGCGGCACCGATGTGTTTCCAGTCGAATTCCTGTCGCTGGCCGGGAACGGACACGACCACCAGTTCGACGTCGCTATCGTGAGTGATCCGCCAGTTGTCGTTCAGAGCAGTCTGCCCCGCTCGCATCACCGGACCGATGGCTCCGGAGATCACCCGGGCAACGCCGCCGTCCGACGCGGGAATGATCTGCACGGCAAACTGCAGTCCCAGCAGCCAGCCGATTTCGTCGACCAGTTCGCGCAGCGGACGCTTGTCATCGGGAGTCAGTTCGATGTGCCCGGTTCGCCGGGCACTCCGAATCGCGCCAGCATCAGATAACGCCGGATAGATGCTGCTGGTGGTTCCTCCGTAGCCAAGAACACCGCTGAACCCGATCATCCCCACGTTGACTATAAAGTCGGCGTCAATCAGTTGAGTCGACAGGTAGATTCTTTCGCCGCCGGCAGAGCTCGCAAGATAGCTGCGCCCGCTTTCATCGTCCGGATTGTGGATGTGGACGGGAATCTGTCGTCGCAGATGTTCGGGCAGCAGTTCCTGAAACGCCTGCCAGTCGCGTCCCGTCGGGTCCGGCGGCAACAGGATGGTGGCGGAAATCTCGCTTCCCATGGCAACTGCCAGCCGCTCCCACACCGATGTCAGAATCTCCGGCAGCAGCGGAGTTTCCGGGTCGGCGACAATGACAACTCGGTCCCCCGGCACAACGCAGTCGTTCAGCGGCGGCAGCTCCAGCGGAGCCACCAGCGCCTCATCGATGATCGCCGCACCAGCCGCTGACGATGCGAACGGAACGAACGCATTGTCGCCAAGCAACAAGTCAACTCGGATGGTACCGGAACGCAGTGTCGTGGTTTCAGGCATGAGATTTCAGCAGAACGTAACCAGGTTTTGATGACCACAGTGTAGCAGGCGACGCGACGTTGTCCCGGCTGCTGCGACGCAGCGGCAGAGTCGCCTCGGCGACTCGTTCAGGGGCTGCTGCCCAGGGAACGCCCTGCAGCGGGCTTTGGCTGAAGCCGCGCGTGCTTTGTGCGCTTCTGTTCGGGAAGGCGGAGCCTTCCTGGCAGTGCGTTCCAGGACTGGAGCCCTGGAACGAGGACAAACGCGAACAACGTGTCCACAGAGACAAGAGCGTCGCCGGAAGTTGCGTTCAGTTGTGTGGATGGGTCTGCAGGAACACGAACGTCCCCAGCTTTGATACGGTCAGAACGTCGTTTCGGCCGTCGGCGTTGATGTCGGCCACAGTCAGTTGCGTGCCCACGCCTGACCTGTCGTCGATCTTTTGCGGAACGAATCGCACGCCGCCATTTTCATCGCGACTCCAGCGAAACCAGTACAACACCGGTTCGGCATTCGGTTCGACATCGCCCGTGGGACCGTGAGCCCAGAGGCGTTTTCCGGTCACGATGTCCCGGTGGCCGTCACCATCAATATCGGCATAGGCCAGGGCGTGCGGCTGACTGAACGCGACACCGAACGTCGCTTCATTCGACCGGTCGCCCATGATCAGGTGCTGCCGAAATGCGCGGTCACCGATTGTTCGCAGTTGGTCGTCTTTCTCGTCAGTCCCGTCGTCCGGTTTAACCTGTTCGAACCATGCAAGTCCCCATTCGTGAGCATTCAGCGCTGAGACAACATCCTGGTCACCGTCACCGTCGACATCGTCAACAAACATCTGAGCGCCGCCCCGATCGAGCGAAAATCTGCCGCGGTGGAACTTCCAGTCTTCACTGCCCGTATCCTCCGGCTGTTCGTACCAGCCATCGTTGATGACGAAGTCTGTGCGGCCGTCGGCATTCACGTCGCCGGTTCCCTGGCCGTGATAGAACTGCGGCCAGTCTTCGTTCGCTCCGATCGGCCTGAACGTCCAGGGCTGAGTCGGCTGCTGCGGATTCGGTTCGATGGATCCCCAGCGACCGTCCCAGTGACAGATCACCTGAGGAATTCCGTTACCGTCAAGATCGACCAGTGCCGGCGATTCGCCGCGAACGCGTTCAAAGGCGAAGTGATCGGTCCACAGCCCGGCATCATCGCTGCCCGGGTTTTCGTACCACTTCGCTTCGTGCATGTGGACTCGGCCCAGCACCAGAATGTCGGGCCGTCCGTCCCCGCTGAAGTCATGCACAAAGCTGAACATGCTGTTGCTGGGACTTGGTTCCGGCAGCAGAGGAACCGCCTCATAGAACTCGTGCGCTGTTTGAAAATCCGGTCCCGAATACCAGAACGGCCCGGCAATGACATCGACATTCCCGTCACTGTCGATGTCCGCGACCGTAATGCCGTCGCAGTAATACCGATCCGTAAGCTGCAGCTTCGTGAAGGAAACGGCGCTCGTCGCCGGAGGCTCACCGGACGCGCGCTGGCTGCCCATCAAAGTGACCGCTGTCACTGCCGCAACACAAAGCCGAACAGCATTCGACTGCATAGCTTCACTTCCCGCGATACGGCGATCGGTGGACGATGATTCCTGGTATTGACGCGTGCCGCATCCGACGGGGCATTCTATGTCAATCGGTGCCTCTCGCTCGACCGACTTCGGAACGCTTCGATCACGGCACTGTTGTCCGCGTCACCGTAGCCGAGTTCCACAGCTCGGTCCAGCAGTTCGCGATGCCGTTCGCTGAGCGGTGTCGCCGCGTCGTACTTTCCTGCTTCGGATAGAATCAGCCGAACGTCTTTCAGGTGCTGCGAAAGTCTTGCCTGAGCCTCAAAGTCGCGTTCAACCATTTTACGGCCCTTGGATTCCATGACCGCCGACGCCGCCGGAGTCTGCCGCAGAATCTCCAGCACCTGCGAGGGAGCGAATCCCAGTGCTTCGCCGAACGTCAGCCCTTCCGCCAGCACGGCTCGGTGCAAACCCAGCACCAGATTGTGAACCAGCTTGAATCGCGAGGCCGCTCCCGCGTCGCCAAGGTGAAACCGTCGTTCGGCGACAGCCGCCAGCAACGGCGACGCCGCAGCAATCGCGTCCGCAGATCCGCCAAGAAACATCACGGCCGTCCCGCTGCGGAGCTGACTGCTGGAACCGGCAATCGTCGCTTCGATGTACCGCACACCAAAACCGCCGAGCCGCCTGCCAGTGGAAATCATCTGTTCCGGGTCACCGGTCGTCGTGTCAATCACGATCTGACCGGAAGCAAATTGCGGCGAGACTTCGTCCACGACCGCCGCGACGATGTCACTGTTCGGCAGACTCAGAAACACCGTCCCGCATTGTTCGAAGACATCGCCGGGAGAGCCGCACGCCGTGCCTCCGGCAGCCGCCAGCATCTCGCGCTGAGACTCGCGAGTATCGAAGCCCGCGACATCCGTCCCGTGTCTCAGCAACTTCTCCGCCAGCACGCTTCCCAGCAGCCCGAGACCGATGATTCCAGTTGTCAGACGGTCAGCCATGGAGCGTCCTCAAGGTAGCTGCGTGCCGTGAAAGGCCGGTGAATATAGTGCAGATCGTCGGATTTGAACCGGCACAGCGTCGCGTTTTCGTGTTGCTCGACAAGTCCGGAAACCGCATCTTCGCGGGAAGTATCCGGCGCTGGCGTCGTCGATCCGCCGCACCGCGATATCGGGTTCCGCCGCGGACGGAATTCCGCATTCCTGACTGCCGTGTCCGTGCCGATCCGGCAAGGCGTCCTGCGTTCCGGCGGACAGTTGCAGATCGGCGGTAACTCCATCAGCATGCATCGTTCCGCAGATTCCTCGCGGCAGGAGACGATGTCATGAAAGAAGTAGCCACCGCCGAATCGCTGCGCACCGGAAAGTGTGTTCCCTGCGAAGGAGGCGTGCCGAAGCTGACAGTCGACGAAGCCGCAAGACAGTTACAGGAATTGTCCGGCTGGAAACTGCTGGCCGGTCCGGATCGGATTGCGAAGTCCTGGACGGTCAGAAATTTCATGGCGGGAATGAGGTTCTTCGAGGAGGTCGCCGAAGTGGCCGAATCGCAGGGACACCATCCCGATCTGCATCTGACCGGATATCGCAACCTGACGATCGAAATCTGGACGCACGCCATCGGCGGCCTGTCGCTGAACGACTTTATTCTGGCCGCCAGGATTGACGACCTGCCGATTGACCTTAAGAACCCCTGATGAAGAACGAGATTCACGTGGCACGATTCCCCAGAATGTGTGACATCCGGCAGCGGTTTGATTCACCGCAGGTCGATGACATCGCAGCGACGGTTCACAGCGAACTTCAGAAGCTGAACCTTCCCGCTTCGATCAAGCCGGGCGATACGGTGGCCATCACGGCCGGCAGTCGCGGCGTGGCCAACATCGCGCTGATTCTAAGAAGCGCTGTCGACTGTCTGAAGCAGGCCGGAGCCGTTCCGTTTCTTGTGCCGGCGATGGGCAGCCACGGCGGCGGTACCGTCGACGGGCAACTGGAAGTCCTGCGCGGCCTGGGAGTCACGGAAGACACCGTGGGAGCACCGATCAGAGCGACCATGGAAACGGTGATCGTGGCTCAGTCGTCGATCGGCCTGCCCGTGCATTTCGACCGCTACGCGTCCCAGGCCGATCATGTGCTGGTCGTCGGCCGCATCAAGCCTCATACCCGGTTTGTGGGAGCGATCGAATCCGGGCTGCACAAGATGATGCTGATCGGGCTGGGCAAGCACGAAGGCGCCAAGATCTATCATCGCGGCATCATGACTCACAGTTTTCCGGAGATCATCCAGTCCGTCGGCCGAAAAGTGCTGCAGGACTGCCGCGTGATCGGCGGCCTGGCGATTATCGAAAATGCTCGCGACGAAACGGCTCTGATCGAAGCCGTGAAGCCCGACGCGTTCGAATCGCGCGAACCGGAACTGTTAAAGATGGCGTGCCGCTGGCTGCCAATTCTGCCGTTTCCGAAATGCGACGTGCTGATCGTGGACCGCATCGGCAAGAACATCAGCGGAGTCGGCCTGGATTCCAACGTCGTCGGACGGAAGTATCTCGACCACATGGCCACCGAAAATGACATCGCCAGTTGCCGGCGGATCGTCGTTCGCGGGCTGACCGAGGAAACTCACGGTAACGGCACCGGGATCGGAATGACCGAATTCACCACACAGAAGTGCGTCGACCAGATCGACCACGTGAAGACTCGCATCAACTGCATCACCGGCCTGCATCCCGAAGCCGCCATGATTCCCATCACTCTGCCGACCGATGCTGATGCCGTCGAAGCCGCGCTGCAGACAATTGGTCTGATCGAACCGGAAGCCGCCCGCGTCATCCAGATTTCAGACACGCTGCATCTGACACGTGTGCGAGTGTCCGAAGCCTACTTTCCTGAAGTCCGTGAACGCGACGACCTGGATTTCATCGGCGAACCCTTCGATTTCCCGGTCGATCCGCATGGGTGTCTGCGCGACGTCGAAGCCTGAATTCCCTCCGACACATAACGATGGATTCGGGTGAGCCGGATGACTGAACCGCTGCACTTCATGATGGGCCAGTTCAAGGCCGTGATTCCCGTCGATCGGCTGTACTCCCGACGACACATGTGGCTGCAGACTTCAGCCGACGGCGCGTTTCGCGTTGGCTTCACGGCGTATTCGGTCCGGCTGCTGCAGGACGTGTATTTCCTGGAATGGTTGATCGACGAAGAAACACTCGTCCGCGATCGGCAGGAAATCGGCGAAGTCGAAAGTTCGAAGGCCGTCTCCGCGCTGTACGCGCCGGCTGCGGGAACGGTGCTTTCCTTCAACGCAGCCCTGCTGAACGATCCGTCCGGCATCAACGCCGACAACTACGGAGCGGGCTGGCTGTTTGAATTTCAGACCGACGCGGAACTGCTGACGCCCGAACAATACATCGGCGTGCTCGAAGCCGGCTGGGAAGATACTCAGCGGACCATCAAGGGTCAGATGAACTGACGACGCACCAGGCACGTACACTGACAGCAGCCAAAGTCAGTTCAGCGGTTCACTGCGGGGATACGAACCGAGCACTTCCAGACGGTCCGCTTGCGCTTCCAGTTCCTTAAGCGTGCGTTTGATCTTCGGGTCGGAAACATGTCCTTCAAAGTCCAGGAAGAACAGGTAACCGACTTCCGGCGAACGCAGCGGGAAGGATTCAATCCACGTCAGGTTGACCTTGCAGCGTTTGAACACCTGCAGCGCGTCGGACAAAGATCCGGGCTTGTGAGGAATCTGCAGCAGAATCGCCGTCCGGTCGGCGCCCGTGGCATCGGCAATCGTGTCACCGATAACGGCAAACCGCGTGATGTTGTTGCGGTTGTCTTCGATACAGTCCGCCACCACGGGAACGGCATACTGAATCGCCGCCTGCTGGCTGGCCACCGCCGCCGCTCCTGGTTTGTCCCGCGCCAGTTGAGCGGCGGTGGAGGTACTGGTGACTTCAATCAGCCGGGCGTGCGGCATGTTCTTCGAAAGCCAGTCGCGGCACTGAGACAGTGCCTGCGGCTTGCTGTAGATTTCATTGATATCACTGCGATCGCAGCGGGCCAGCAGATTGTGATGAACATGCATCTGCACTTCGCCGCAGATTCGCAGAGGCAGGCGAGTGAACATGTCGAGCGTGTCGACGATTCGACCGTCGGTACTGTTTTCAATCGGAACCAGACCGAAGTCCACGTGTCCGCGGTTGACCTCTTCGAATACCGTCGCGATCGTACTGACGGGAATCAGATCGGATGATTCGCCAAAGCGGTTGATCGCGGCCAGATGAGTGAAACTGTACGCCGGTCCCAGGTAGGCGACTCGAGCACTGCGAATTCGCTGCCGCCCCGCACTCAGCAGCGGGCGAAAGATGCTCTTCATTTCGTCAGACGTCAGCGGACCGCCGCTGACCTCCGCCAGTGTCCCCCACAGCGTCGTTTCTTCTGTAGTGTCGAAGACAATTCGATTGGGCGAATCTGATCGGGCTGTTTTTTCCAGAAACGTAGAAACACGCTCGTTCAGCAGACGGATCAGGTTGCGGTCGATCTCCGCCAAGCGCTGATCGGGGCTTTTCGCTTTTGAAGAACCCGCGGTTTTCCGCCGAACCGCCCGCTTGCCGGACGAAGGTGCCGGCTTCTTCTTTTTGGCCACTTTCCTGCTGACGATCTTGCGTGCGGTCTTCTTCTTCGTGGCCATAATGACTTCCGAAAACCTGCCGACGATCGGAATCCGAAACGGGGCAACGGCAGGGCGGGACTGTGGCGGGATTGCGGACGTGAATTGGTGCGGAATATGCGTCGAGCTTGTACAGACGACCAATCACAGTGTCAAGCTGCGGGCCTCTTCCGACTCCGCGAACCAACCGTCCGCCGAGAATTCCCCCGGCAGATCCCCCGCGCCCGTCGTCCCTTCACCACGAACATGCCAATCTGGCACCACCAGTCATTGATCAAAAAATGCCACAATGGCACTGTCGACTTGGATTGAGTTCACCCCACCGGATGCCAGATTGGCAACATTCGTGTCGGAAGTGTCCGGTGTCATGCCAGTAAAGTATTTTCAGTCTTAGACTTACAAAACATGAGGCGAATTGGCACACCTGATGCTAGATGGAGCGACGGTGTCCAGGATGCAATTTGACCAACATGTGGCTCGTGATGCGGATGTGTCGCAGACGGCGCTGGATGCAGCATCCGAGTCCTGAAACCTCAACAACTCACGTCGTGAAGCAGAACGACAGGAGAATTCAATGGCTGTTAAAGGTGAAAAGATCATCGGAATCGACCTGGGGACCACAAACTCAGTCGTGTCTGTCATGGAAGGCGGCGAACCGAAGGTGATCGCCAATCAGGAGGGAAGTCGAACGACTCCCAGCGTGATCGCGTTTACGGACAAGGGTGAGACTCTGGTGGGCGAACCGGCGAAGCGGCAGGCCGTGACCAATCCCACCAACACGATTTACAGCATCAAGCGGTTCATGGGACGCCGCCACAGCGAAGTGGAATCTGAAGAAAAGATCGTTCCGTACAAGGTGATTGGCGGTGCCAGTGACTATGTGCGAGTGAACGTCAGCGGGAAGGAATACACGCCGCCGGAAATCTCCGCGCTGGTGCTTCGCAAGCTGAAGGAAGCGGCCGAAGCCTACCTGGGTCACAAGGTCAACAAGGCGGTGATCACGGTTCCTGCATACTTCAACGACGCTCAGCGGCAGGCCACCAAGGACGCCGGACAGATTGCCGGGCTGGAAGTGTCCCGCATCATCAACGAACCGACGGCCGCGGCACTGGCCTATGGGCTGGAAAAGAAGAGCGAAGAAAAGATCGTCGTGTTCGACCTGGGCGGCGGTACGTTCGACGTATCGATTCTGGAAGTCGGCGATGAGCTGGTCGAGGTGCTGAGCACAAACGGGGACACTCACCTGGGCGGTGACGACTTCGACGAAGTGCTGATCAATCACATCGCCGCACAGTTTAAGAACAACGAAGGCATCGACCTGCGCAAGGACGCAATGGCTCTGCAGCGGCTTCGCGAAGCAGCGGAAAAGGCCAAGAAGGAGCTGTCCACACAACAGACGACCGACATCAACCTGCCGTTTATCACGGCCGATGCCAGCGGAGCCAAGCACCTGCAGATGAGCATCTCCCGGTCGGAATTCGAAAAGCTGATCGACCCGCTGGTCGAACGCTGCCGCGGTCCGGTCCAGAGCGCTCTGAAGGACGCGAAGCTGAAACCCGGCGACATCGCCGAAGTGGTTCTGGTTGGCGGTTCCACGCGAGTCCCCAAGGTGCAGGCGTTCGTCCGGGAAATGTTCAAGAAGGAGCCGCACCAGGGCGTGAATCCGGACGAAGTCGTGTCGCTGGGAGCCGCAATCCAGGGCGGAATCATCGTCGGCGATGTGAAGGATGTCGTACTGCTGGACGTCACTCCGTTGTCGCTGGGTATCGAAACCGAAGGCGGCATCATGACCGTCCTGGTGGAACGCAACACCACGATTCCCACGACCAAATCGGAAACGTTTTCGACGGCCGCCGACAATCAGCCTGCGGTGACCGTTCGAGTCTTCCAGGGCGAACGCAGGATGGCCGGCGACAATCGTCTGCTGGATCAGTTTGACCTGAAGGACATTCCGCCCGCTCCGCGCGGAGTGCCGCAGATCGAAGTCAAGTTCGATATCGATGTAAACGGCATCCTGAGCGTTTCGGCGAAGGACAAAGCGACCGGCAAGGAGCACAGCGTTCAGATCAAGCAGTCCAGCGGCCTGTCGGACGATGAAATTGAACGCATGAGAAAGGACGCGGAAGCTCATGCCGATGAGGACAAGAAGAAGGAAGGGCTTGCGAAGGCTCGCAACCACGCTTCGTCCACAATTCATCAGGTCGAAAAGACGCTGAAGGAATTCGGTGACAAGGTCGACGAAGCATCAAAGACCGCGATCAATACGTCCATCGAAAAGGCCCGAAAGGCGGCGGAGACAGAAGACGCCGACGCCATCAATAGTGCTGTGGAAGAACTGATCCAGGCATCGCACGCTCTGGCCCAGCACATGTACAAGGATCAGGGCGACGAAGCACAGGAAGGCGCCGAACACGCCGGAGCAGCCGCTTCCGCAGGTGGTGACGACGACGTAATCGATGCGGAATTTGAAAAGAAGGAATGATAGGATGTGACTGTGTGTCCGATCCGCGGTCTCCGGCGGATCGGCCCGGTCCCCGCGTTCACAGGGAGAACTCTTCATGTCCATCGCCGCCCAATCGCTCACCATCGATGAATACATCGAACTCGAACATACGACCGGCGAACGGCATGAATACCTGGACGGTGAGGTCCGTGAAATGGTTGGAGGCAGTGGTCCGCATTCACTGATTTCGACAAACCTGCTGGTGGCACTTCATCGGCAGGTGTCGCGACGTGGATGTCAGGTTCACGGCAGCGATCTGCGAATCAGCCTGCCCGAAGCCCGTGGATATACCTACGCCGACATTGTCATTTCCGACGGCGCGCCGCAGTTCGTCGCGCCGAAGGATTCGCTGGTGAATCCACTGGTCATCGTTGAAGTTCTGTCGCCCACTACGGAGGCTCATGATCGTGGCGACAAGTTTGAACGTTATCGTTCCATCGACAGTTTTCAGGAATATCTGCTGGTCTCTCAGGACCGGCCTCGCATTGAACGTTTCGTCCGGCAGGACGACGGCAACTGGCTGCAAAAAATCCATGCGGACCCGCAGGGTGAAATCGTTCTGGAGTCCGTCGACTGCCGGCTGGCAATGGCAGACGTGTACGCTCAGGTCGATTTCAGCGATGGAAAGAGGTAAGTCCGATGTCTGTCGCCCCTGCAACCTGACGATCGGCAGGTTGCCGACTTTTCCGTCATCGAGCATATCGCTGGCTCGTCATGACGACGACCGCCGCGTCGGTTTCGATCGCTGAAACGCGACCGCTGTGGTCATCATTGTCACACTCTGCGCCGGCGATGCGCGCTGAAGACAACAAAGTGATGCGGACCTGATTAAGGAACAACGGCATGGCATTCAACCCCGAAAAACTGACGGTCAGGGCCGGCCAGGCACTGCGCGACGCACAGGAGCTTGCCGAAAACAGCAGTCACCGATTTCTGCGGCCGCTGCACATTCTGAAAGCGCTGCTGGATGAGCCCGACGGAATCATGAAGCCGCTGCTGGAAAAGATCGGCGCCAATGTTGCTCAGTTGAATTCGATGGTCGAGGGTGAACTGAACCGCCTGCCGCAGTCGTCGATGTCGGGAGAACCAGTCGGAGCCGGCCCGGAAGCCGTCAAGGTGCTCAACGCGGCGCAGAAGCATGCCGACAGCATGGGCGACGAATACACGTCGACCGAACATCTGCTGATCGCGCTGACTCAGGTGGAAGATCAGGCGAAGCGGCTGCTGGAACTGAATGCTGTTCGTGAAGACGATATCCGGGAATCACTGAAACAAATTCGAGGAGGACAGACCGTGACGGACCAGAACCCCGAAGACAAATACCAGGCCCTGGAAAAGTATGGTCACGACCTCGTCGAACTGGCTCGCCAGGGGAAGATCGACCCGGTGATCGGCCGGGACACGGAAATCCGGCGTGTCGTCCAGGTGCTGTCGCGTCGCCGCAAGAACAATCCGGTGCTGATCGGCGAACCGGGCGTCGGCAAGACGGCAATCGTCGAAGGGCTGGCTCACCGAATCGTGCTCGGCGACGTTCCTCAGAATCTGAAGGACAAAAAAGTCTTCGCGCTGGACATGGGAGCGCTGGTGGCCGGAGCGAAATATCGCGGGGAGTTTGAAGATCGCCTGAAGGCCGTCCTGAAGGAAGTGCAGGCCTCCAGCGGGCAGATCATCATGTTCATCGACGAATTGCATACGGTCGTCGGTGCCGGAGCCAGTGAAGGAGCGATGGACGCGTCCAACCTGCTGAAGCCCGCACTGGCTCGCGGTGAGCTGCATTGTGTCGGAGCTACAACACTGGATGAATACCGCAAACACATCGAAAAGGATCCCGCTCTGGAACGCCGTTTTCAGCCGGTCATGGTGCAGGAACCGAATGTCGAAGACACGATTTCCATCCTTCGTGGACTGAAGGATCGCTATGAAAGTCATCACGGGATTCGCATCACCGACGATGCCATCATCGCCGCCGCCACGCTGTCGGATCGATACATCAGCGACCGGTTTCTGCCCGACAAAGCCATCGACCTGATCGACGAAGCGGGCAGCCGGCTGCGAATGGAAATCGATTCCATGCCCGCGGAAATCGACGAAGCCACGCGCCAACTGACTCGCATGCAGATCGAAGCCGCGGCGCTGGAAAAGGAAACCAGCGACGAAAGCCGCGACCGTCTGCATGACCTGCGCCGGCTGATTGCGGAACGCGAAGAGGAAACGAACCAGCTCAAGGCTCGCTGGGAATCCGAAAAGTCGGCGCTGTCCGGACTGAAGCCGCTGAAGGAGGAAATTGAAAAGCTGCGCACGGCGTACACTCAGGCGTTTTCGCGAGCTCAGCAGACGAACCGCAACGAAGACTACCAGGAAGCGTATGAGTCCGATCAGAAACTGAAAGTCGCCGAACGCCGCCTGGTGGAACTCGAAAGCAAGTCCGCGGAACTCAACCACGATCCGGAAAATCGCCTGCTGCGTGAAGAAGTCACGGAAGAAGACGTCGCCCGCGTCGTCAGCCTGTGGACGGGAGTTCCCGTGTCCCGCATGATGCAGGGCGAGCGCGAGAAGCTGCTGCGCATGGAAGACGCGATACACACGCGGATGATTAACCAGCACGAAGCGGTCACCGCCGTGTCCAACGCCGTCCGGCGAGCTCGTTCCGGCATGCAGGACCAGAACCGCCCGATCGGGTCATTCATCTTTCTGGGTCCCACCGGCGTCGGAAAGACGGAACTCTGCAAGGCTCTGGCGGAGTTCCTGTTCGACGACGAACGCAACATGGTTCGCATCGACATGAGCGAATTCATGGAACGCCATTCCGTCGCGCGGCTGATCGGTGCTCCTCCCGGCTACGTCGGGTACGAAGAAGGCGGCCGGCTGACCGAAGCCGTACGCCGGAATCCCTATTGCGTGATCCTGCTGGACGAAGTCGAAAAGGCGCACCGCGATGTGTTCAACATTCTGCTGCAACTGCTGGACGACGGCCGGCTGACCGATAGCCAGGGCCGCACCGTCGACTTCACCAACACAATCGTGGTGATGACGTCCAACATCGGCAGCCAGGCCATCATGCAGCTTTCCGGAACCTCCGACGACCGCGAAATCCACAATCGCGCGATGGATGCTCTGCAGGCTCACTTCCTGCCGGAATTCCTGAATCGCGTGGACGAAGTGATTGTCTTTCACCCGCTGGGCCGCGGTGAAATCCGCGAAATCGTTGATCTGCAGATCGACCGGCTTCGCGAACAACTGGTCCGCAACGGCTACGGCCTGGAAGTGTCTGATGACGCGAAGCAACTGCTGGCCAGCGAAGGATACGACCCGGCCTACGGTGCTCGCCCGCTGAAGCGAGTCATCCAGCAGCGGCTGCAGAATTCGATTGCGAACGAGATTCTGTCCGACCGCTTCTCACCCGGCGACACTGTCCGCATCGACGCCGCCGCCGACGGGTTCATCATCAACTCGGGAGAAACAGTCAAATCGTGAAAGCGGGAGCAGAGCGATTCCTGAAGGGGCGACCTTTGCCGCATTCGTAACACGTCCACGGCGCCCAATGCAGCGCCGCGCACCCACCTCTTCCAGCGCAGCGTCAGGGAGAAGTCGCACGAGCAAAGCGATAAGCGTGCTGACCGCGCAGTCAGCATTTTTTCTGACATGGAGCGCGACCAACGCGCGGTCGTCGTTCCCTGGACGTGCTTCGATCGTTCGACACCTCCACCCTCGCCTTCGACCGGGAGGAGTGCGGCGGGCTCCGCGATTATTCCGAAGGCGGCAGCGCTATTCGGTTACCTGCAGGAACTTTTCGTAGGCTTCCTTCACGTTGCCGGCCTGAGTGTCGCCGGCGTGAACATACAGGCCGTAGGTCAGTTTCAGCGGTGCTCCGTCAGGTTTGATCGTGACAGGTGACGCGGCTTCTTCGCCCCGGCTGTAGGTTTCCGGCCCGAAGGGACTGATGGCAAACAGTCCGTACGATCGCACGTGGTAGCGCGATTTCCGAAAGTTGCCGGGATGATCCATCAGCGTGACTCCCAGTGTCGCCCCGCCGACGTCGCCGTAGTAGTCGACCCATGGTGACTGCCGGCCCCAGGCATCTTTTTCGCCGGTGGCTCCGTCGGCGTTGATGATGTGGCCGCCTTCGGTTTCCCGCATCGTGTGAGCCAGCCGGACGGCGAAGAAGCCTTCCTTGGTGTCAAAAACGGTCACGTCGCGATCGATCGCCGACAGTTCAATCCGGTAGGTGATCAGCCGCGACGGGTAGAACGTGATGGTTGTCGTTTCCTTCAGCAGCGGCGTTTCGCCCTGCAGCCAGGTGTTGTGCGATACCAGGATTCCGCTTCCGTTGGCGGCCGTGGTGGTTTCGACGCTGTCGTTGCGAATTCGCTCACCTTCGCTCCAGAAATTCAGCTTTTCGTCGTTGACGGAATCGACGGACGCCCACACGCCCTTGTGATGGAAGTGGTCCGAACCGGCCTTCGACGATCCTTCCTGGTCCTTTGTGGGAATGATGCCTCGCAGAACATTCGTTCCGTTAGCGGCATTCAGCGGGTACAGGAACGGCTTCTTCCACGTGGGCCCGTGGTTAAAGATTCCCAGAACGTCGTCACCGATGCGAATTTCGATCGTGGCGTCGTCCTTTTCAAGAAAGCTGACTCGGGCTCCGGAGTCCTCAGCCGTCGCGTGGTGCGGGAACGCAAGCCCCGCCAGTGTGGCACAAAACAGCAGTGCGAAAGTCTTCATGAATTCTGGCTTCCTGAAAACGTGGTGAGAACCGGAACCGCAGGCCGGGAAACGACAGAATCCGACCCGACCGGCACGAGATACCGCGATGCAGCCGTTGTTCCGCGGACTCGCTTCGCGCATCCTGCGCAGCCCGGCGTGACTCGCTGCCGCTCACGGGTGCTGTCATGCTACAACAGTTCGAGCCATCGTTCCACGAGCCCGGCAGCGCGGCACGACGCTGCAACGGCAGGAACTCCGGAAGGCCGCGGGAAAAACTCGACTGGTGATATTTCCACCGGCCGACATAGAATTTTCGGACGGGAAACGCGAAGTATCGGACTTCCCCGAAACGCGGACTTCGATGCGCCACGTGCGGCCTTCGTCGCAGGCATCGTCGGCGGTGGCGTGAGTTTTCTTTTCACGAGATGCGTCAAAGAATTCGGCGGGCCAGGCGAACCGTGGCCGGTGAGAACCGCTGCGATGGCCTGCGGAAACTGATCACCGAGAACTCTGAACGTGGATGTTCGAAGAATGTCAGCACTGGAACATGGACAGCGCGGATCTCGACGCTGGCGGCGAGCGATCGCGGCAAGTTCCGTGGTGTGTTCGCTGGTGGTCGGCGGCATTGTCATGTTGCCGACGGTTCTTCACCAGACCAACTACCGCAATCGCGTGCTGAACGAAGCGTTTTCGAAATACGGGCTGACCGGTTCATCGGCGTCGGCTTCGGGCGGCTGGATCGTTCCGGTGGGGCTGCAGAAGATCGAGATTTCCGACGCCGATGGCCGTGTCAAAGTCACGATTGACGAAGTTCGCACCACGAAATCGCTGCTGGGGCTGTTTTCGTCGGCGGAAGATCTGGGCGAAGTCACGCTGGTCAATCCCGTCGTCGAAATCGCGCTGGATGACGAAGGCCGCCTGCCGCTGGCAAGACCGGACGCGCTGCCGTCGGGGCACACCGTGGCATTTCGCATCGAAAACGGAAGCCTGCGATTAAGCGTACCCTGGCGACGGTTGCCGATCGTGGATATCAGCGAACTGGGGCTCAGCGGAGCAATCGAACAGCGCGAAGGCGAACGCTGGCTGCGACTTGATCCGGTTCAGGTGTTCGACCATGAACCCCTGGCGGAGGCTCACACCGAACAAAACCTGGCTCTGATTGCTCCCGTTCTTTCACAGACAACGCGCGTGACGGGTGAGGCTTCCGTCTGGCTGGACGGAGTGGAAATGCCGATCGGCGGCGATACCGACCTGACCGTGATCCCGCTCAGCGGCCACGCCGAATTCTATCACGTTGAAGCTCGCCTGAAGCAGGCGTGGGCAACGCAAATCAGCCAGCTCTTCCGGCGACCGAACGGAAGTCGAATTCCCGATCGACTGGAAATTGTCCGCGACTCCGCAGTTCGCTTTCAGTTTACAGAGCACGGAATTCACCACGACGGGCTGGCGATTCTGCTGCCGGATGTCGCCGAACGTCTGCAGGTCAATTCGTCCGGAGTTGTCGGATTTGATGAGAAGCTGGATTTGACGCTGGCGGTGTTGATGCCCGGACTTCCGGTCGGCAACAGCCCGCTGCTGCAGGCACTGGCCGGAATGCTGGCTGCTCCGCTGGAATTGCAGGTGGTCGGAACCGTTTCGGAGCCGCGGCTGGTTCCGCCAGCGGACGGCACGCTGCTGGACCAGATTTCTAAGCGGATGACGGCGCCGGGTGAGTCGCCGGATCCTCCGCCGGTGGCTCAGGCCGTGCTGGAGTTGATTCAGGCCGGTTCGAATCCAGATTCACAGGAAGCATCCGGAGACCTTCCGGGCAGCATTCTGGGACTGATTCGAGCCGTTAAGCACGAACAACAGCAACAGCGGGAACGCCCGCCGAAAAAGCCCGCTCCCGCCCGGAGGCCCCGGCGCAGGGCAGCGAAATAACGCCGCTGCGGTGATTACCGCGTGAGTCACAATGGCGTTCATTTCCTCCGCGACTTCCGCGCATTGCCCCCTCGCCCGCGCAGCGGGAGAGGGAGATTTTTCTGCGTCCAGCAGAAAAATCGGGGTGAGGGCCGGCCGCGCAGCAGGCGAGTTCTTCCGTCGCAGGCACTGGCGTTGAATTCACCGGTGCTGCGCCTGGTCGGCTGCCGCGAGCGTTTTTTCGCAATGTGGCGGAATCTGCCGATCGCGGCGTCCAATCGACGGCTTTCGCGATTTCACTGCCGCCGCCGGAGGCTTCCGTCTTGACCGCTTCGTCGGAATTGCCGTAAAAGCCTCAAGAACCGCCGCAGTCCGCGGATTGCGGTGGCCGGTTCGATCGTGTCTCAGGCAGTACCGATTTCTCAGCGGTTCTGCGTCGATCCGGGCTGGTTCGTCGAAATTCTCTCCTTTCTCACAATACCTCTCCTCTCGAATCTCGCAGCGTAAAGTTGCCGTCGCATCGGCAGTTGTTTTGGCATTCCAAAGCTGCTGCGTCTCGATGTGGCGGGCTGAAACGCGGAAACGTCTCCCCGGCGTTTCTTAGATTCGCTTCCCGTCTTCAAATGGGCAAGAGTTGCGGATGAACGGCCGTCATTCCAAAACGCACCGCCTTGCTGTGATGAGTGCCATCGTGTGCATCACGGTCCTTTCCGGATGCAGCGCGCCGAATCACTTCAAAGCGGAATCGATGCCCCACAGTCTGCGGCTGATGGCCCAGTCGAATCCTCAGGAAGCCGACCTGACGCGGCTGGCGGCAGCCACGGGAGGAAGTGAAACGATTGGCCCCGGCGACGTGCTGGAAGTGACGCTTTCCGCAAGCCTGAGTCCCGAAGACCAGATGCGCGTGCCGACTCGCGTGGCCGATGACGGAACGGCGATGCTGCCACAGATCGGCATCATTCAGCTTGGCGGCGTGGAACCTCCGGCCGCGGAATCGCTGATTCGCGCCGAAGCAATGAAGCGAGGTCTCTATCGCAACCCTCACGTCACCGTCGTGTTTACTCACAAACGCATGAACAAGATCAAGGTGTTCGGCGCGGTGAAGGAACCGCAGGTTGTCGAACTGCCGCCCAACAGCAGCGACATCGCATCCGCAATTGCGGCGGCCGGCGGCCTGGCGGAAAACGCGGGCGAAAACGTCAGAATCAGCAATCCCCGATCCGCCAGCCGTCCCGCGTATGCCTCTGATCCCACTAATCCGACAACGCCCTATTCCACAGCGAGTGTGTCACAGAATCGCGGCAGCTCCGCCGAAGACAACACGTACACAGTCAGTCTGACCAAAGCCGCCACGTCGGCGGACGGAGCTTCCAGCTATCTGCTTCGCGACGGTGGCATGGTCATGGTGGAAAAACGTGATCCGGCTCCCGTGACGGTGATGGGACTGGTCAAGAAGTCGGGTCCGATCGAATTCCCTGTCGGCAAGGATTTTCGGTTGTTGGACGCCATCGGCGAAGCGGGAATTTCCAATCAACTGGCGAACAAAGTCTTCGTCGTTCGGCCGCTGGCCAACAGTTCGAATCCGGCGGTCATCGAAATCAGTCTGCGTCAGGCGAAACGCAGCGGCGCTTCCAACATCCGGCTGGGGCCGGGCGACGTGGTGTCGGTGGAACAGACTCCCGCGACCGTTCTGCTGGACGCGATGCAGATCATTCGACTGGGCGTTTCCGGGAGTGCTCCGCTGTTTTAACGAACATGCGTAATCGACGGCCGGATGCGACGGCGTCGCTTCTGGTCCGATGCTGCAAGATACCGACGGCAGGGAAGCCGAATTCATGTCTTCAATGACCACAAATCCCGGACAGGCCGGCGGCGTCGAACAGGATGCTCTGGCGTCGTCACTGCACGCTCTGGTGCGGTTCCTTCGAACAGTGCGGCTGCGCAGCGGCGTGCTGCTGACCAGCATTTTGGTCGCCTGTATTCTTGGAACGCTGTACTACGTCACAGCTCCGCGGATCTATCAGTCAAATGCGTCGCTGTACATCTCGCGGCTGGGCAAGGGCATTGACGACGACGGTGGTCAGGCAGCCGGCAACCTGACTCGTGACATGCCGACTTTCAAGAAGCTGATGTCGGAAGAGGAAGTCATCCACTCAGCCATTCAGCGGCTGCCCGAACAGTTTCGAACCGATCTGGTGGGAGTCCCCAAGGAACGCTGGATCGAAGCAATTCGAAAACGGTTGTCCGTGTCATCCGCGTTCAACACCAATGTGCTGGACCTGTCGTACCGGTCCGAAGACCCCCGCACCGCCGCGGCCGTGCTGCACGCTCTGCTGGCCGCGTACGGCAGCTTCATCAATCAGACGCACCAGGGTTCGTCCGAAGATAACCTGGAAACACTGAACGCCAAGCAGGCGCAGGTTGCCGACGAACTGCGGCAGTTGAAGGAACACCAGGCGCAATTGCGAGCATCCGCGCCGGAACTGATCGACACCGGCAAGGCCGATGAGACGCTGAATACAGTCAGCGAAAACATCCGTCTGCTGGGCGACGAATACGTGAAGGCTCAGCAGGAAACCTACAACGCCCGAAGCATGGTGCATTCCATTCAGTACGCGATTCACAACGGCGAAGACGTGCTGCAGTTCGCGCTGAATTCCGTTGACAGCATCGGCCAGGGCCTGATCGAACAGTCCGTCGGGCTGGGCGGCACTGATGCCATTGAACAGGAACGTCTGGCGAAAGACGTGCTGCGATTGCAGGGTGAACTTCAGGATGCTCTTTCCAAGTACGGAGAGAACCACGACATCGTGATGCGGCTGAGAGCACAGATTCTGATTAATCAGGAACACCTGCGAACGCTTCCGGAACGACGCCGGCAGATGTTTCAGCAGATGTCGCGCGAACATCTGGCGCCGCGGCTGCTGCAGATGGCGATCCAGAGACTTCAGACGGCGGAACAGGCTCAGCGCGACTTGTGGCAACAGATCGCTTCCGTGCAGGAACGAGCACAGCAGTTGACCGGAACGCTGGGATTGATCAAGGAAATCGATCGCGAAATTGAGCGCCGAATGCTGCTGATGGACGAACTGATGATGAAAGTGTTCGACATCGATCTGAACAAGGACACTGCCATTCGAACCGAAGTGTCGACAAGACCGCGCGTTTCCAACGTGGCGGTTTCGCCGCGGCTGGTGGTCACCGCGTTTCTGTCGCTGTTCCTGGGAACGCTCAGCGGTGTTTCGATCATCTGGGTGCTGGACATCATGGACGACCGGTTCCGCACTCCGGAAGAACTGAAGATACAGCTTGATACTCACGTGCTGGCGATGGTGCCCTGCCTTGACGATCTGGAAGGCGAAGGCTTCGACGCCGTTCTGACTCACGCCCGGCCGCACAGCACCGAGGCCGAATCGTTCCGGGCACTGCGGACCAGCATCGAATTTTCCTCCAGCGAAACCGGCCGCATCGTCTGCACCAGCACCGAACCCGGCGACGGCAAGACCACCATTTCATCGAACATGGCCACCGCGTTCGCTCAGTCGGGAAAGAAAACGCTCGTTATCGATGCCGACATGCGGCGACCGGGTCTGTCGACTCTGCTGGGACTGCGGGACGATTTGGGGCTGTCACAAATTCTGCGCGGCACCGACGATCTGGACGAAGCGGCCCGCGCGAATGTGCGTTCGACGAAGGTCAGCGGTCTGGACGTGATTTCCTGCGGACCACGCCCCGTCAATCCGGCGGAACTGCTGGCCAGCGATCGATTTTCCAACCTGCTGGCCTGGGCGGAGACTCGGTACGAACAGATCATCGTCGACGCACCGCCCGTACTTGCCGTGAGTGATCCGCTGATCGTCGGACGGCTGGTCGACGCCGTCGTGATGGTCGTCCGACCGGACAAGGACCGCCGGCGCGGAGTCATCCGGGCGGCCGAATCCGTCAGAACGCACGGCTGCAATCTGCTGGGAATCGTCGTCAATGCGCTGTCTCACACGGAGGCCGACGGTTACGGCTATGGCTACGGACACGGATACGCATATCACGAAGCAACGGAAGAAGATGTCGCCAACGGTCTGTCGATGATCGCCGCGGGACAAACGTCCGGTGCCGGCAGCATCCGGAAGGCGGCATAGTTGTGCCGGAAAGTACGGTCAACCACGATGTCCTTACTCTCATCAACTTCGAATTCCACCACCGGCGGGCCGACACTTCTGCGAAGCACCCGGCGGGATGATTCTGCTTCGCCGGAAGCGTCGAGTCGTGTTCTCCATCGGCTGCTGCAGGCCGTTGACGTGCTGCTGGCACTGCTGGTGATCGTGCTGCCGTTCATCATGGGCGGGCGCGAAGCGTGGGGTCATCGTTTTCTGATCACCGGTTCACTGGCACTGGCCGCATGCTGGGGACTGTACGCAACCGTCGCCCGACGAAGGCTGGTGTTGTCCGGGTTCGAGCTGCTGTTTGTTGCCGGACTTGCGGTTGTGTGGTTTCAGGTGCAGCCTCAGACACCAGACGAGATGAACCGGTTTTCTCCGGAATACGAACGTCTGCTGCCCGCCTGGTCGCTGACTCAGATCCACAATGCATCGTCGGACGCGTCCGAACACGCTGCCGTCGCACAGGAGCAGCAATCGAACAAACAGCCGGCAGCCTGGAACACTCTGAGCTTCCTGCCCGAAGAGACGCGTCACGCGTGGTGGGTGCTACTTTCGTACCTGATCATCGCAATGGTCACGATGCAGCGGCTGCGAACGATCGACGACTGCGAACGCATGTTGAAATGCGTCTGCATCGGAGGCGTCGCGATGACCGTGTTCGCCATCATTCAGTATTCGCTGTCAAACGGCCGGTATTTCTGGTTCTACCGAAATCCGTACACCGGCACGTCCGAACTGCTGAAAGGCGCGTTCACCAACCGCAATCACTTCGCTCAGTTTCTGGCGCTATCGATCGGTCCGCTGCTGTGGTGGCTGACCAAAGGATTGCGAAATCCCCAAAAGCCCGCGGCTCCGGCAAAGATTCGATCTCGAAAACGAAGACCGGCGGCAGCGCGAAACCGGTCGTTTGTCGAATCCGGCGGAGTTCTGACGGTTCCGGTGACTTTGTTGCTGGCGGCTCTGTGCGTAACAGTGTTGTGCGTGATGCTGTCACTGTCACGCGGCGGAATGGTGGCTGCGACCGCCGCCTTTCTGATCGCGATGGCGGGCTTGTGGCGAAGTCTGAAGATCCGAACCGGCGTGTCCGTGGCACTAATCGGCGGAGCCATCGCGGTGCTGGGGCTGCTGGCCGTTGTAGGCCAGGACAACTTCCAGGCTCGCGTTGATCAGATCATGTCCGGCGACGCGGACACGGTCGATCCGGGAAACGCCCGGCGTGCCATTTGGGCGGCCGACCTGGCGGCCTTCAATGCGTTCCCGATTTTCGGCACGGGAGTCGGAAGTCATGCCGAAGTCTACCCGACCTACATGACCGATCTGCCGGAATTCGCAAACACTCAGTTCAGCCACGCGGAAAGTTCGTACATCAACCTGTTGATGGAAACCGGTCTCGCCGGAATCTCATTGCTGGCGCTGGGACTATTGCTGTTCCTGAGCAGGCTGCTGTTCGGCTTCCTTCGACGGGAATCGGCCGCTCAACGAACGTGCATCGCCGCGGTCGCAGCCAGTGCTACGGCCGGCATCCTGCACGCCGTTGCGGACTTTATCTGGTACGTTCCAGCCATCGTCGTGACGAGTATCGTGCTGGCTTGTGCGGGTCTGCGAGCCTGCCGGAAGTGTGAAGAACCTGGCGGTCTGCCAGCGCCGGGAATCGCGTGGCTGGGCATGACGATTGCCTGTCTGCTGGCCATGGTTCGCGTGCAGCCGAATCTGGCCGCGCGAGTCGAAGCAGAAAAACACTGGTACAGCTATCTGACCAAAGTCTACGACGAACAGGCTCTGGCGGCCGCGAAGGAATTCGCGTATGAAGAAACAAACCGCACGCGTCGCGAGAATCTGTTCGCCGATATTCTTGAACCCGCAACGGACGACGACACGCCGAAGTCGGAAATTCAGCCCGTCGGCTACCAGACACTGTTGCCTGAAGACGAGGAACCGGCCGAAGACCTGCCGGTGACGCCCGATGATCGCATGCGATCCGTCCAGGAAAAAATCGTGCTTCTGAAAGCGGTCCTGGCAGCCCGGCCGACTCACGTGCATGCTCGGATTGCTCTGGCGAATCGCCTGCTGGAACTGTTCCAGATTCTGCAGTCGAGAAGCGAAAATCCGTTTGCCCTGAACCAGATTCGTGACGCGGCAGTCGCGTCGCAGTTTGAAACGCAGTCGGAACTACACGAATGGCTGAGGCGATCATTCGGAAAGAACATCGCGCTGGCGGAGGTCGCTGATCAGTTGGCGCGGCAGTCGCTTCAACAATGCCCGCTGGTGCGCGACGCCTGGCTGACTCTGATTGAAACCGATTTTCTGCGCGACACGGACAATTCCAATCATCAGGTCCTTGTGGACGAACTGCTGGCGCTGCGGCAGTATGACCCGGCGGCTCGATATGTCGCCGGCCGCGAAGCCATCGTCGAACAGAATGTCGGTGCCGCGATTGATCACTGGCAGGTCGTGTTTCATGCCAGCCCGCATCATCGGCGCGGAATTCTGAGCCTGATGGCTCCGCAGGCTCCCGCAGCATTCTTCATCAACCTGTTCGATCCCAACGCGGAAGAACTGCAGGACATGCTCGCCGTCTACGACGCTCTGGAGCGCCCCGAGGAATCCGCCGCCGTCCTGCGCCGACTAACGGAAGTGATTCCCGCGGAAGCTCGCGAAATCGAAGACGACGAAGAACGTCTGCAGTTGCAGCTGGTCGCCTACGCAGCGGCCGTCCGGCTGGTAGATTTCGCGTTCGCCGAATCACACCTGCGAGCGCTCATCGAAGAATTCCCTATCGCTTACAAGCCGCGGCACTATCTTGGCCTGGTCCTGCTGCAAGAGTCGCGGTTCGACGAAGCCCGGGCGGAATTCGAATGGTGTCACGACCGCGACCCCGGAAATCAGTGGCTGCCAAAGCTGATCGTTCGCTGTCGCCGCGAAAGCCTGCGCGCCGCCGTCACCGATCAGAACGATCCGCTGCGCAAGTTCCGGCGATTCTGACACGATTCGCTCGCGCGCCGCTCCGAAGTTTGGCGGACCGGCGAGCGGATGCGTCAGAAGTCCGCAAACCCGAAGAACAAATCGTTGCGGCAGCGTACTCCTTTGCCTACGCTTTGCCCCAATTCGAGCCGCAATTCGCGGGATGAACCGCAACTCTGACAGTTCGCCGGTTAATGAGCAACAACTGCCGCGGTTCGGATCAATGCACGTTCGGGCCGCTGTCCAGGTTTCCAGTCTTCGAATCGAAAGAATCTGATGAGTACTGTTTCAGTCCTTCCTCACAAAGTCGCGAACATCGCTCTGGCGGAACTCGGCCGCAAAGAAATTGAAATCGCCGAAATCGAAATGCCGGGCCTGATGGCTCTGCGCGAAAAATACGGAAAATCGCAGCCGCTGAAGGGAGCCCGGATTGCCGGCTGCCTGCACATGACCATTCAGACCGCCGTGCTGATCGAAACACTGCAGGCTCTGGGAGCCGAAGTGACCTGGTCAAGCTGCAATATCTTCTCGACACAGGACCATGCCGCCGCCGCCATCGCGGCCGCAGGAGTTCCCGTCTATGCCTGGAAAGGGATGTCCGAAGAAGAATTTGACTGGTGCATCGAACAGACTCTGACGTTTCCCGACGGTCAGCCGCTGAACATGATTCTGGACGACGGCGGTGACCTGACACTGATGGTCCATGACAAGTTCCCCGAACTGCTCAAAGGCATCCGCGGACTGTCGGAAGAAACCACCACGGGAGTCCATCGCCTGCACCAGATGCATGCCGCCGGCAAGCTGGCCGTTCCGGCAATCAACGTCAACGATTCCGTGACCAAGAGCAAGTTCGACAACCTTTACGGCTGCCGCGAATCTCTGGCCGACGGAATCAAGCGAGCCACCGACGTAATGGTCGCCGGCAAGGTCGTTGTGATCTGCGGCTATGGCGATGTCGGCAAGGGCTGTGCCGATGCAATGGACGGTCTGGGAGCACGCGTTATCGTGACCGAGATTGATCCGATCTGTGCACTGCAGGCCTGCATGGAAGGCTACCAGGTAACCACGATGGAAGAAGCCGCGAAAATCGGCGACATCTTCGTCACCGCCACCGGCAACAAGGACGTGATCCGCGGTGAGCACATGGATCGCATGAAACACCAGGCGATCGTCTGCAACATCGGACACTTCGATTCCGAAATCCAGGTCGCCTATCTGAAGAAGCGATCCGATATCGAACGTGTCACCATCAAGAAGTCTTCCGACGAAGGCGGTCCGGTCGACAAGTACGTCTATCCCGACGGAAAAGCCATCATCGTGCTGGCGGAAGGACGCCTGGTGAATCTCGGCTGTGCCACCGGTCATCCGTCGTTCGTGATGAGCAACAGCTTCACGAATCAGGTGATGGCGCAGATCGCTCTGTGGACGGAACCGGACAAGTTCGACATCGGCGTTCATATGCTGCCGAAGGAACTCGACGAAGAAGTGGCTCGGCTGCACCTTGGCAAACTCGGCGCGAAGCTGGAAGTCCTGAATCAGGATCAGGCCGACTATATCGGCGTTCCTGTGAAGGGGCCGTACAAGCCCGAACATTACCGGTACTAATTGCGCCCCGATACGCACTCCATGCAGTTCCTGGTGGATCCCATCAGCCATGAAGGCGGTGTAGTTCCGCAAATCGCCCTGCCGCCGTTTGTCCGTCCGGAACACACTGCGAATCCATGTGTTGTCCCGGTTCAAGCGACCGAAACGGGATCGCTGTGAGCGCCATCTCGGTCCAACGCAGATAGGCGATAGGTACCGGAACGGTACGGATTGAAACGGGAACAGCAAGGGTTTTCCGCGCCGCCGGATTTCCTGGCGCCCAAGACCTGACCTGCCAGCCACAACCGGTACCGCGGCTCGCGAGCCCACGCGTAGTTTTTGCTAATCCGGGAAATGGACGCGTGCGCCCAAATGCGATTCACGCGCCGCAGGCCGACACCACACCGGCGGAATCCAGCCGCAATCACACGGCCTCCGCCGCGTACACGCACGCAATGCGGCCCTCGCCGTTTACACTCACGCAAGAATGAGCACTACTCTCAAAAAAAAAGCGGCGTTTCCAATAACCCGGCCAGGACTTGAACCTGAACTAACAGAACCAAAATCTGTTGTGCTACCAATTACACCACCGGGTTGGAGTTTCCGCATTGCGACGTTGCTGCCAGCGGGGCTGAAGGTCGATGGATGCCCATTCCGGCGTCGTTGATCTTCAGCACTCTCTGGCCAGACACGGCGGACGATTAGTCGTTTCGCAGTTTCAGCCCCAATTCTGCCAAACGCTGACGAATTTCGTTCAGCGACGTGACTCCGAAGTTGCGGCTGGACAACAATTCGTCGGGTGTTCGCTGCACGATCTGGCCGACGGTCTGGATATTCAGTCGCGTCATGCACTTTCGGGACCGGACGGACAGATTCAGGTCCGAGATCGGCCGGTTCATGGTGGCCTGTTCCTCGGGCGACAGATTCTGATCGACAAAAGTCTCGCGAGCGTGAACCTTGTGGAGATTCTGCCCGATGCGAAGGCCGTGGGCAGCCAACAGTTCCCGGATTTCCAGCAATGACGTTTCGCCGAAGTTTTTCCCTGCCAGGAGTTCCTGTTCGCTGATTTCCGTCAGGTCCCCGAGCGACTGGATATTCATCGCCGTCAGGCAGTTGCGGCTGCGAACGGAAAGTTCAAAATCGGTCACCGGGCGGCTGAGGAGCTGCTTTAGACGTGCTTCCTGGCGAGCCTGGTCTTCGTCATAGTACATGTCCTGAGTGGCTTCGATGTCCTTCAGGTAAAGCAATGCCTGAGCGTGATTGGGATCGAATTCGAGGATCCGTTTGAAACAAAAAGCGGCGGCCTGGTAGCTTTCGCGGTCCTCGTACAGCAGTCCCAGGTTCAGCAGCGAACCGACAAAGAACGGTGGCCGCGACAGGCTGCGTTCGTACAGTTTGATGGCTTCTTCGTCATTGCCGCGAAGCGCGTTTTCGGCGGCCAGCCAGAACAGAGCGCGGGAATGGTGGGGGTCCATGTCGACCGCTCGCTCGAAATATTCCACGGCGGTCAGGGCGTCGCCCCGGTCCGCCCAGATGCAACCCATCTGAAACGAATATTCCGCCCGGCTGGCGGCGGACGCGGCCACACTGCGAAGCATTTTTTCTGCGTCGTCGATTCGGCCGAGCGAACGGAAGGTTCCCGCCTGACGCAGTGTGGCGTCAATGGGGTCGTAGCCCTTCTTACCGGCCTGTTCAAACCGATCGGCGGCGTTGGCCTGCCGTTCCAGCGATGTCAGTACCAGAGCGTGATAGTAGATTCCCAGGCCTTCGTTCTTCACCTGGCTCAGCAGTCGATCAGCGTCGTTGTGCATTGACATCAGGTAGCAGCAGACTCCCAGCCGAGTCAGGACGGATTCGGACGGCGAACCCGATTCCGCCTGGCGCATGGTTTCTCGCAGCGTTTGACGCACTTCGCTGGCCTGAGTCCCCGACACGGCAGTCCGCAGTTCCCTGACCTGATCCGGCGTCAATGCCGCGGTGGACTGCAGCAGTTCCTTCACGTTCACCATTTGTGCAACGCTCACTTCTTTCCGTTCCTTCCACTGGTTACAAACACGTCTGCCGCTGCGACGAAGCGCCACAGACAAATCTTCGGGAGTATCGCGGTTCACAGGATGGCGGCCGTGGTGCTCGACTGGCGGTGGCGCGGCTGCCGGAATTCCAGCGGGGATTTCTACTGAATCTCCCCGGCAGACACAATTCACAGCGGAAAGAGTCGAATCGCACCGGGAAGACCCGGCCACGCGAGAAGGTTCGCCATTGGAGCGTGACTTGCCATTTTGCCGGAGACTCGACCTGGAACTGGGTCCGCAGGCTGCCTTTCGGATACCCGCCGAGCACACACGTCACCCGGAACCCCAAACGACTCGGCCGGCTTCGCATCACAACTTCAAAGGTCTTCCACGAGGGGTCGCCAGAGAGCGATCCGGAATCGTCGCTGGCAGTTTCGACACCGAACGCACCGCATCAGAATCAGGGCGTGCCAGAAACGGCGCCATTTTGAACGAGTTTCCGCGAAATCCATACTCTCGCCGCACTTCGGGCACGACGAACCAGCATGACGGTTGCGGGCTTTCGATGAGACAGCAGTTGGCATCTTGTTTCAGTCAAAGGGCGACGGGGGGATATCGCTGCAGCACCACGGAACGTCAGCCAAAAGCACGATCCCTAGTCGTGAGGCGACTGAAATCATGGCTGCCCAGGATTGTCTGCGGATCCGCCCGACCCGAAAACGGTCACAATCCTGCGCGCGGTAAACAGCAAATTCAAGTCGACATCAGGTTTTCTCTTGGGCGGAATGTGACTCGCTGGAAAGGCCGAGCAGTCTTCGCCCCGAGTCACCCGGATGCCAAAGAGGAACACGAAACCGACATAGACAACGCCGACACCGAAGGCATCGCATCAGCAGCAGAGTGTGGCAGATGCGTCGCCACGCCGACCGGGTTTCCATCAGTCGGGACTGTGCGCCGCACCTTGGACAGCTCAGTTGCCATGTCAGGCGGAAATGACGCATCGCAATTTGTGACATTGATGCAAACCTGATCGGCGTATCAAAGGTGGCAGTCTGGCAAGCATCTTGATGGGGGCAAACCAGAACTGCAATCGGCCGGACGGCCTTCTTTTCCCAACTTTCACGAACATCAGAGTTTTTCGGACAGGTGAAAGATCAAAGCCCCTGAACAGGATCTGCGGGACAGCCGCAAGTCGCGCCGCATCGATTCCTGATCGCGTACCAGACCGCGCTGGCCGCGTTTCCTGATGGCCTGAAGAAGCATCCGCGAACTTTTTCGCAGGCGGTGCGAACTCCGCGATTGAACTCCGCGATATCAGAGCGGCGTCGGTTGGGACGGAGTGCGGCACGGCGAGATTCGACTCGACTATTGCCGCCTCGCTCAACGACCCCGAATGCTTCGTCCGTGATTTTCTGCGGAATGAGCCGTCGCGGCGCCACCGCGTGTGAGTTCGGCCGCGAGCGACGGAGCGTCTCGTCACTGCCGCCCGGGATCCCGCGGCGGCTGACCGGTCGCGCAAAAAAACACCGAGCGACCCATCATGCGGAATGGATCGTTCGGTGGTTCGGAAGGAGGAGACAAAGCTGTCAAACTTTGTTCGCTATGGAGCGACGACACGAGTCGTCAGCATGCAGTAACGGATTCACGGTGCCCGCCGCGGTATTCAGTTTCAATTTGCTCCCGGGCCGCCAGTGCGGTGGCGGCTGATATTGGAAAACTCATGGCCGGTCCGTATCAATAGGTCGGCAGCGTCTCAATGGGAGCGAAGGCCGTCTGCGGAAATCCAGGAGCAAACGCGGTTGTCGTTCCCATCGGAGCAAACGCGGTGGCTCCGCCCGGAGCATACGCCGAAGGATAGCCAGGAGCCGCCGCTCCGCAGGCGCCGGAAGGACATCCGCCGCCATAGGGATATCCGGCTCCGTAAGGATATCCGCCACCATAGCCGCCGCCGCAGCCGCCACCGTGCAGCAAACAGCAGCCGGACATCGAACAGATCAACAGCAGCCCGGAACAAAACATCGCGAAACGGTTCATCAGAGAGCCTCCAATTTGCTGCCGTGGGAATGTTCCTGTGGAACCAGGCAGGCGGGCAGAAGTGAGATTTGAATGAGTTGGTTCCGAACCTATGCCGACCGACCAGGTGGACTGGCCGGAATGGTGGCTGCGACAAACACGACGTTCGCAACAGACCACAGCGGGCGACAGTGCGGGAGGAGAAACCAACAACATTCGTGAGGAGAGACAGACAGGAAATCGATGCCGGGTGAACGTTCATCGATTGGTCGAAAACTACGACAACCGGCAAAACGCGTCAATACGTATTTGCAGGCACGTAATTCCCGCCGTTTCCTGAGGATTCCGGCCGCAAGCGACGGGTTGGCACCGCGTCGTCCTGAAGAAAACTTCAAAAAAGCTTCAAGTTCCCGGTCTCGCCAGCCCGCTGAAAATCTCAGCCAGCGCGTGGCCGCCAGAGGGCGATTCCCAAACGTCCGCGGCGACATCCGCGATGTCAGACGATTCGACGTGTCCGGCGCGCATAAGGACGTCGCCACCGAATCTCAACGCCTGAGAAACGCAACAGCGGCAGTTGAGTGGCCGCAGAGATCTGCTAAACTCATCAGCGTGGTCCAGGTGCGGTGTAGCTCAGTTGATGGGAGCAGCGGAATCATAATCCGCGTGTCGGGGGGTCTGAGTCCTCCACCGCTATTTTTATCTTTTCGAACCGGAAGGTTTCGGGGCGGGGCGATTATTGCGGCCCGGGCGTCTGCTGAGGCGGCAGGAGGTTCTGGAGGTTTGTGACCAGGGCTTTCAGCAGGTTCAACTGTTGTTCGACGACCGAGTCGAGGCCCAGGGTTTCGAATCGACGGACTTTTTGAAGTCCCTGCGGGAAGTGATGTCGCCCCGGATGGAGGCGTGATCGCGGAATCGAATCGCCGGGCTATGCGGTGATGGCTTTTGCTTCCATCGCGGCAACCTGTTCGTCTTTTGCCAGCTTGACGACTTCTTCGTGGATCGGTTTCGATGGGGACTTGTTAGCGTTTTCGAAACAGCGGATTCACGAAGCGGTTCGTCCGCATGCAACTCAAGATTCGCAGGATGCTCGTGTCGGGGCTTCAAAGGCATGAGCTGGATGAGTGATCCGAGCGGCCGGAAGAGATACCAGCGGTCGTTCATTCGGACAGCGACGTATTGGCGGATCACCCTAATATCTTCGTCATCACAGCTCTTTTCGGTCGTCAGGACGGTCATCACGGTCCGGTCGTCGTCGATCCGGCGTGTTTCCAGAATCTTCGCGGAACGAGGACGCACCAGGTCGTTGCGCGTAAAGTTGCAGCGTCCCGAGTTCGAAATCCGTCTGCCGAATGTTGCGTATTCCGAAATCGTTGATTCGAACAGCGTGCGTTCGACGATCATTTCCGTTCTGAACAGCGACCGGACGCCGGGGTCGAACATCAGCAGTGTGGCCTTCATGACTGCCGGCGGCCGCCGCCTGTGCATAGAGTTTCAGTGCGTTTGCCGGCGACGTTCCACACCGTCGATCAGCTCGACCTTGCGGCGGAACGTGTTCTTCCTCGGCGGGTTCGCGTTCCGAGTCCCGGCGTGAGTTCCCCGGTGCGGTGTTATTGGACGAGACGCTGCCGGTTCTGAGTTGATGTGGTGCTCGTCATCGGCGGTCAAATGCGGTTCCGTAAACCGTGATGACGACCGCGGCGCAAACCACCAGCAACTGTCGAACGACGTGCAGTTCCATCGTTGTCTCCTTGTTGAGTCGCTTCGGCCTGAGTCGCTTCGGCCTGGTCACTCTCGGCTTAGCGGGGGCCGCCTGGAGCACTGCGGCGAATTGTTTTGATCGAGAATCGCAGCCGACGCGGAGGCAGTCACCGAGTCGAAGGTTGCGGACAGACACCAACGGTGACCTGAACCTTGGAGCCAGTGGCGTGCGTCGTGTGAATTCATCCGGGACAAGGAACCGGGCGTCTCAGTGTTCCGGCTGCCGGAATCGAAGCGCCACGCGGACTTCCGTGGATGAACAAGAAGATTTCAGAAAACATTTTCACAATCCTTGCGTCCCTTCAGGATTTCATGATTGATAACGCGAGAGGTGTCGTGCGTGGATTCACCCTACATGTCTTCTGGTGTTTTTCTTGACGAAAGGAACTGTGCATGAAGTGCTTCACTCGTTTTCGAAGGGCATTTACGCTCATCGAATTGCTGGTGGTGATAGCGATCATCGCCATCTTGACGCTAAGCGCGCTACCGGCGGTCCAGCAGCGCGAGGCCGCCGGACGCAATGTAAGAACAACCTGAAACAGATTGACTCTGCTGCACAACTACCACGATACGCATTCGGTCTTCTCCCGGAAAGATCGGCGGCCAGATGGCCTACGACGGCTGTCCGTGGGTCATGTTCGGGCTTTAGCTGGGCGTGTCATGATTCTTCCGATGATGGAACAGGGACCGCTGTACACGCAGAATGCCACGGGTAGTGACGTCGATCTACGGACCGTTTGCTCCAGGCCACGCGACGGCTGGTCCTGTTGCGGACGACAATCCCTGGCTACCTTTGCCCCAGCGACAACACGCTGTTTGTCGGATCGGAAAAGCCGACCAACTATGCGGGTATCGGCGGCAACGACAAGAACAGCCACAGCCACTTCGCCGATATCCGTGCCGTCCGGGATGATGAACCTTCCTCCGGAACGTCGATGCGAGACGTCGTGGACGGCACCAGCGTAACACGGCCATGGTTGGTGAAGTTCATCGCGAAGCGTGCTGTTTAACCGTTACAGCGGCGGTCCCGACAACATTACCGGTCGTGCTGCAAGTGGTGGGCGGCAACGACGGGCTTCGCCACGCGGACACATTCAATCCGCCGAACGCTGCAAACCCGAACAAGGGCAACAACAAGGGGCCAGGTGGCTCCTCAGGAAGGTCCTGCCAATGACCAGGGCTGTCTGACGGGTGCCGGCGTTTGTGCTGACCAGGTGTCGTGGGCTGACGACGTGGCTGACAACATGCCGGTCCGATCCTGCAGTTGTCCGTCAACGGTGCGGAACCCGGTGATCGGCTGTCCGCGGAATCAGACAGCGTCCGTGTGAAAGCCGTCGTCGAAAGCCATGTGCCGTTTGACCATGTGGAAATCATCGTCAACGGCACGGTCGCTGTCGACAACAGCGTCGCTGCAGCGTCTGAGCATGCAACGGTTCAGCGGTATCAGTTCGAAGCGGATGTTCCGCTGAACCACAGCAGCTGGATCGCTCTGCGAGTTCGCGGCGGCGATCATGCCGATGTCTTTGACGGACCCGTGTGGGCTCATACCAGCCCGGTGTATGTTCTGAAGGACGACCTGCCGATCCGTAATCCGGACGACGCGGAGTACTTTGTGGAATGGATCGATCAACTGCTGCGAGTCGTCGCCGCGCGAAATCGATACGCCTCAGCGGAAGACCGGCAGCAGGTGGAATCGCTGTTTCAAGACGCCCGCGCCGAGTTCGCTCACCGAGCCGTTCGGACCGTGGAATGACGCCGTTCGGGATGCGATGTTCCTGTGCCGGGAAGACGTGGCCGCCGCCGTGACAGGTGCCGCCGGCACGGTGACATCCCGCGCGATCAGCGGGATGCGTTGCGTCACACGGCCCGGGCAGCCTATTCCGGCTTGTCGTTATCGCTGCGATTGTCGCGGGCAGGGATCTTCAACACGGCGCCTTTGGCAAGACCAATCTGTTCGACGTGCCCGGTGACACGGATTCCCGTTTTCGGATCCGTGTAGATCACGTGAGTGTGTGTGCTCGTTGCCGGATGAGTCAGTTTTCCAACGGAGTCTGCGGCGTAGATGCCTTGCCTTACTGCCATGGCGAGAATGGTGTTGTCGAACTCCGAGCGCAGCTTTGGAGTGCGATGATCCAGCATCGCTTTGGTTGTCCGGGAATCATGGCAACGAGAACATTCGTTCGGTGTGCGTTCGCAATGGCAGCAGATTTCCCAATACCGCCTGGGTCGACACGCGACTGGCTGCGACGATTGCGTTTGACCTGCCTGACGGTCGTCGTGACCGCCGACGTATGGGCGGGCTCACACACGACGACTCCGGCATCAGGTGCAATTGCGTTTCGTGCCGACGCAGTCGGATTCGAGGAAGTCACGGACCGCGTCGGAATTCGGTTCGTGCATCAGTCGCCGTTGACTCCGGAGCGGCACACGCATCTGGCGTTCGGTTCCGGAGTCGCCTGGCTGGATTTCGATCACGACGGCTGGCCGGACCTGTTCGCGGCTCAGGGAGCACCATTCACTGCGGCCGGTTCGTCGAATGGTGAGTTCGCTTCCGACGGGCTGTATCGCAATCGATCGGGAAGTCATTTCGACGATGCCAGCCAGATGTGCGGACTGGCCGACAGTGACTATTCGATGGGAGTCGCGGTCGGCGACTTCGACAACGACGGCTTTCCCGACGTCTATGTCAGCAACTTCGGCCGCAATCGGCTGCTTCGCAACTGCGGCGACGGAACATTTCTCGAAGCTGCTGCGGCATCGGGAGTTGATGACGCGGGTTTTGGGGCGTCGTGTACGTGGCTTGACCTGGACAGCGACGGAAGTCTGGACCTGTTTGTCGCGAACTACCTGGATCTTGATCCGGAGAACTACCAACTCTGCAAAGTCCGGCATGAAGACACCGACTACGGCATCACCTGTCATCCTCGCACGGTTCCGCCGACGCGCGATGTTTTGTTTCGCAGCCTGGGAGACGGCCACTTTTCCGACGATACTCAGAAGTCCGGAATGACGGACAGTCCGCCGGCACAGGGACTTGGTGTTGTGGCCGCCGACCTTGACGCTGACGGCGATACCGACGTGTACGTGGCAAACGATTCGGTCGCGAACGACCTGTGGATCAATGACGGCGGTGGCCGGTTAATCAACGAAGCAGTCATTTCCGGCACAGCCTTCAATCGATCCGGACAGCGCGAAGCCGGCATGGGTGTCGTCGCGGGAGACGTCGACGGCGACGGACGCCCGGATCTGTTTGTGACCAACTACTACGGCGAAACGAATACGCTGTATCGCAATGAAGGCGCGGGTTTGTTTCTGGACGTGACCGACGAATTCGGGCTGGGCAATTCGAGTCGGCTGCGACTTGGCTTTGGAACTTCGCTGTGCGACTTTAACAACGACGGCTGGCTGGATCTGTTTGTGGCGAACGGACATGTTCACGATCGACCGGAGGTGCTCGGTCCGAATGTCCCGTTCCAGCAGCGTCCGCAGTTGTTTCAGAATTTGGCCGGCCGGCGATTCGCCGAAGTCTCGGATTCGGCCGGTCCCTATTTTCAGCGACTTCTTGTCGGACGAAGCAGTGCCGCGGCGGACTATGATCGTGACGGCTGGCAGGATCTGGCAGTCGGGCATCTGAATTCGCCGCTGGTGCTGCTGCACAACGAAGCCCGCAGCGCGAATTCGGCAAGCCTGCAGGTTCAGCTGGTCGGCGTGAATTCGAACCGTGATGCCATTGGCGCGGTTCTGGAAATCCAGGCCGGCGAAAATCTGCTGACAAGGTTTCGCGTTGGTTCGTCAGGGTATTTGTCATGCGATGACGGCCTGCTGACGATCGGCCTGGGAACCACCGCGCATCCGGCGGACGTCACTGTGCGGTGGCCGGACGGGAAACGGGAAACCTTTCGTTCTTTGCAAATCGGGCAGCGACATGTTCTGATTGAAGGCCGCGGGGCGGCGCCGGTGTCGGTATCGCCACGTTAGATCTGAAAAAAGAGACCTGACTTTCCCCGGGCAGCCGTTTTCACACTCCTTCTTGCTGCCCTCCAAAGGCTCAGACCCCGTTTTCAGATCGCCTATCGAAGTGCCCCGCCAGGCAGACCGGCGACGGAGTTCTGTCGGCGCTGAACCAAGTAACCGCCCGAAGATGCCAGCGAAACGTTCTTCACTTCAGGCAGACTCCCGTCGACGATTCGGAGTTGTTGCGGTCATTGCGCTGTCGATCATCGCGGCGGTCTGGTTCCGCATGCGTCCGCTGGACACGGATGCTCTGGTCGCCAGGGCGTACGATGCTGTGCGGGCCGGAGACTTCGACGAGGCCCGCCGGACTCTGGAAGAACTGCACGAATACGATCCCGCCAACGCTGACGTGGTTGATCTGCTGGTCGAAACGTGCCTGAACGCGGGTGACGAGCCGGCGGCCATCGAATGGCTGCAGAAGGTGCCCGATTCGGTGTCGGAACGAGCGGTCGCGGCGGCGTTTCGCGGGGCTCAGTTGTCCATGCAGTCACATCGCGCCGCGAGTGCTCGCCTGTGCCTGGATCGCTGTCTGCAACTCGATCCGGACAACGCCGCCGCGCGACGGCTGTTGATGCATCTGGAGCTGATTTTGACTCGGTGGGAGGCACTGGCTGCTCAGATTGTCGAACTTGACCGCCGCGGGCAGACCGGGCCGGCGGATGTCGCGCTGCTGTGCGTCGGTCGCAATTACTACTGGGAAGATGACTCGCATCTCGAATGGCTGGAAGCCTGTGTCGATCAGTCGCCCGATGACTGCCTGGCTCGAACGGCGCTGGCGTACTACTACGCTTCACGAAGCCGGCGTGAAGATTCCATGTCGCGGCTGCGGGATCTGAACGCGGCCCCTGACTCGTTTGAAGGCTGGCGGGTTCCGCTGGGGGTCGCCGAGAATCACATTTCTCAGGGCGAATTCAGCAACGCGCGCGAGGAGCTCAGTCGTCTGCCGCCGGAAGCGGACTCCAGCCTGCGAGTGTGGCTGGCCAGTGCGCGCGTGTTCTCGGAACAGGGTGACTCGAACGCGGCGATCGTCGCCTTCAACAACGCGTCGCGGATCGCTCCCTTCGATCCGGAACCTGTCTCGGAATTGTCGCGACTGCTGGCCCGTCGGAAGGAACACAAAGAAGCGTCACACTGGGCTCACCGCGCGAAGCTGAACAGCCAGTTGTGGCAGATTCTGAGCCATGCGAAACCGCTCGCGCCGCAGGGACCGTCCGCAAATACCGTGATGGACATGGGACGGTTGCTGAAGGATCTGAATCGGAACCGAGAAGCACAGATCTGCTTCGAATCGCTGCGCGAACATCCGGAGTTTGGCAGTGAGGCCAGGCGGCTGTCGGAAGTCACGCGGCAGGGCTCCGGTCAACAGCGTTACCTGTCCGTCGCGGGGCTGAATGATCTTGACCGCAGCGTTTCTTTGGCAGGCACGCACAGCGACTCCGCGTCATCCGACGTTACCGCGACAACGCGGGAAGACGAATCGTCGCAGGCCAGCGTTGAATTGTCGGATATTGCTGCGGATGTGGGCCTGAACTTCACATTCTTTCGCGGGGATTCCGGAGTCGACTTTCTTCCGGAAACGCTCGGCGGCGGCATCGGTGTCATCGACTTCGACCTGGACTGCTGGCCCGACATCTTCCTGACGCAGGGAACGTCTTTGCCGGTGACCGTGTCGGACGTTTTGGATGAACAGTATTCCAACCGTCTGTTCCGCAATATCGGAGCGGCTTCAGCAATGGATGTCACCGCGGCTGCCGGGCTGATTCACGGTGGCTACGGGCAGGGCTGCGCAGTCGCCGACATGGACAGCGACGGGTTTCCGGACCTGTTTGTGTGCAATCACGGCGAGAACATTCTGTACCGCAACAACGGCGACGGAACATTTCGTGACGTCACGCGAGAAGCCGGAATCCAGGGTCAACAGTGGAGCACAAGTGCGTCCTTCGCAGACTTCGACGGCGACGGAGACCCGGACCTTTACAGCGTCAACTACGTCCGAATTCCGGAACACGATATGAAGTCGTGCCGAACCGGCAACTACGTCGGTCCGTGCCGCGTGATGGACTTTGACGCCGAGCCGGACATTGTCTGGCGAAACAGCGGTGACGGCAGCTTTCAGGACTGCACAGAATCGTCGGGAGCGTCGGCAGCAATCGGCAAGGGGCTGGGGATCGTCTCCGCCGACTTCGACAACGACGGATGGATCGACCTGTTCGTGGGTAACGACACAACCGCAAACTTTCTCTTCAGAAATCGGGGAGGCGACGCGAACACGGGCAGCGATGGCGTCGACGGAAGCACCTGGCCGGGGTTTGAGGAAATGGGCGTCCTGGCCGGAGTGGCCTTCAATCGCGACGGCAAATCTGAAGCCTGTATGGGAATTGCGTGTGAAGATCTCAACGACGACGGGCTGCTTGACCTTTTCATTTCGAACTACGAACTGGAGACGAATACGTTCTATTCCAACCTGGGGAATATGGGGATGGTCGATCAGACGGTTCATCTGGGGATGGCGGAAGCCAGTCGACCGATGCTGGGCTGGGGGGCTCAGTTTGTCGACCTTGACGCTGATCGCGATCTGGACCTGTTCGTCGCCAACGGTCACCTGTATGAACCGCCGATGCGTTCTCAGTTGTTCCTGAACCACGGCGGACGCTTCACAGAGATTTCCAATCGCGCGGGTGCCTTTTTTCAGACGCCGCGGTTCGGGCGAAGCGCTGCCATCATCGACTGGAATCGCGATCTGGCGGCTGATCTGGTCGTCAGTTTTCTGAAGAGCCCTGTCGCACTGCTTGCGAACAGCACGCCTGCCGGAAACCGAATCTGTGTTCGGCTGATCGGTACCGAATCTGCCCGCGATGTTCAGGGACTTTGCATTTCCGCGACGGTGGGCACGCAGGTCATGCACTTTCGCAACGGAACGGACGGCGGTTATTTTGCGGCCAATGAAGGCGACGTCAAAATTGGACTTGGCTCACAGACGCGAATCGACACCCTGCAAGTGAAATGGCCGTCGGGAAGGATTCAGACCTGGAATCAACTGGCGGCCGGAAAGAAATATGTGCTGGTGGAGAACCGGCAAAGTCCCGTGGTTCTGGATACGGCGGTTCGTGATGACTCACGATAGTAGCCACCGGTTTGGTTTGCGCAGCGTTTTGGCCGTGCTGATTGCAGTCGGCGCGGCGTGTGTCTGGTACTTTTCCGGCAACGCCAGCCAGCTTGAACAGGCCAGGCAGGCTGTTCAGCGAGATGAAAAGCAAAGCGCGTTAAGGCACTACGCCAGGCACCTTCATGAGTCTCCCGACGACCATGCCGTGCGTCTGGAACTGGCCGAATTTCTGAAACCCGTCGACGCCGGACTCGCACTGCGGCATCTTCAAAAGATTCCCCAGGCGGCTCCCGAATATCCCGCGGCGATCTGGCACATTGCGCATATCGCTGTCGTCAGCGGGCAGGATGAGCTGGCCGAAGAATCGCTGCTGAAACTGGACAAGGCACGTCCGAATGACGCCGCCGTCGCGCTGAATCTCGCGGAACTGTACTTTCGCACGGAACGGTTTTCCGATGCGTTGCCCTGGGTGGAACAGGCGTCGTCACTGCAGCCTGACCGAGCCGGGACCTGGCTGCTTTTGGCGGAAGTTCTGGACCGACTCAAGCGAACCGGCGAAATGCTGCCACCGTTAAAGAAGGCTGTGGAACTGGCACCGGATCTTTACGCCGCGCATGCGAACCTGGCCTACGCGCTGCAAGCTGCCGGACAATTGCAGGAAGCGGAAGCGGAGGCTCGCTGGTGTCTGGACCGGCAGCCGACGGACGTTCGAGTACGTCGCTGGCTGGCCATGATTCGTCGCGATCTCGGTGATCTGGATGACGCGATGCAGCAGATCCGGCTCGCCACAGCGGAAGCTCCGGAGGATGCTGACTGCCGTATGCTGGAAGCCGATCTGTTGCTGTTTCAGCGACAGGCGGAGGATGCATACCAGGTATTGGTTCCGCTGTATTCGGCGTGTTCCGGACGGCGAGACTACCTGAGCAATCTTTCGCGAGCGGCCGCAATGTCCGGGCGCCGAGACGAAGCACGTCGCTACCAGCAGGAGGTTGTGAACCTGATCGACGAATTGTCAGACCAGGTGAATCCCGTTCCAACCGCTGGTGCTGAGGCCGCTGACTGACGGACGATCCGCACTTAGGCCTGCGGCAGATGAGAATATACCCTCCCGCACAGCGGGAGGGTCGAGGATGATCGGCGTTTAGCCGATCAAACGAGGGGAGGGTCGGCCGCGCAACGGGAGTGCCCTGTGCCCAGCCCTCCCCGCGATCGAACGCCTGAACGGCATTCGATCGGCGACCCTCCCGTTCAAACGGGAGGGTAAAGCAGTTGCCGCTCTGCACTGGAAACTCTTATCTGCCGATCGCCTTATCACTGCAGCGACTGCGAATCGTCGCGGGCCACGACACGGAACTCGTCCGATTCTTCGACGATTTCAATCGTGCAGTCGACGGGCAGATCCCGGAACACCTGCTTCTCACCAGTCGGCCAGCGAATTGTCAGCGTGTCGATCCGTTCTGCCGTTCCGACGCCGACGTTCAGCGAAGCGGGGCTTTGTCCCATGAATCCGTTGGGCGAAAACAGATCCCGGACGATCGTTCGTCCACCGGCTTCCACAATTGCCCTGGAACCGATCCCTCTGTGGTTGCTCTTAACGCCCCGAAGCCGGAATTCGACGCGGTGGTTTGCGGCGGGAAACCGGTTCAGGAACAGTCGCAGCGGTCCGCCACCGACGGATCCGACCAGCAAATCGGGAGCGCGGTCGGCATTGAAGTCGGCAACCATCACGGACCGCGAGTCTGAATCGATGTTCGCCTTTGATGCAAACGACGCATCCAGGAAACGTGAACCATCAACATTCAGAAACAGAGAATTCGTCTCATAGGCACTCAGGTTGTCTCCCTGTTGCGGCATGGCGAACGGATGCGTCCAGAATTCACCGGCGGCTTCGTCGATTTTCCCAAGCGGTTCGATCTTACACGTGCGATCCAGCGGCTGTGACACGACAGCCCTCCACAGGCACGTTCAGCCATCGGGCTTTCGACGGTCGAAACTCAGGAATCCCGTCGTGGCATAAAGATCCAGCAAACCGTCGCCATCGAAGTCCGCGAACGCAGGAGCGTAAGCCCAGCCCACGGCGTTGACTCCCAGTTGTTCACTCAGTTCCTGAAACTGGCTCACATCGCCCGATGTTGAATACATGCGGTTTCCGGCGCATGACCCGACCAGTTGCTCGTAGACGCCGGTGGGATAATCGCCGGCGGACACCTGAGCGATAATTCGCCGACCCATTTTGGAATACATATTGGCGACGTAGATTTCCGGCGTGCCGTCCCCGTTGATGTCCCCGGATGCAACGCCCATGCTGGTTGCGAAGTCGCCGACACCCGATTCGTCCGCGACATCCCGAAACGATCCGTCTCCCTGGTTGATCAGCAGCGAGTTCCGCGAAAAGTCGTTGGCAACATACAGATCGGGATAGTGATCTTCGTTTGCATACAGCCAGGTCGCGGCGAAACTGTGTCGCCGGCCGCCGGTCGCTCCGGCCAGACGGGCCTTTTCGATGAATGTCCCGTCGCCGCGATTCTTCCACAACTGGTTGTCTGCTCCGGTGTCGTCATCTCCCACCCATGCCGGCGGCTTGTCGCTTTGCACACCATTCCTGGTTCGCTGATACAGCACATACAGGTCCAGCCGCCCGTCGCCGTCATAGTCGGCGACAACGCTGCCCATCGGGTTATAGCCAAGCTTCAGACCGCCGTTATCCCGGACCGGTTCAAAGGACTTTCCCTCGACATTGCGGAACAGAGTTTCCCCCAGCAGCAAATCGACAAATCCGTCGTCGTCGAAGTCGATCCAACACGCAAGATACGCTCGGTTTTCCGATCGAATCGCGGTTGGCAGGCCCAGCAGTCTTGTAACGTCCTGATATTGGCCAGTCTGTGGACTCCACTGCAGAACGAATTGCTGAGCGTCCGCTGTGGCAACGGCAATGTCCGGGAAACCATCCGCATTGAAGTCGTCGACCGCGGTCTGAAATCGGTACTGCCGAACCTTGTCGGTTCCGCATTCCCAGTTGTCGACGATTTGAAGTTTGCTGAGTCCGGCGTCAGATGTCACTTCCTCCATCAGCTCCTGCCCGCTGATCCGGAGCGATTCTGAATCGACATGCCACGATTCGATGATCCTGCCGGCGATGATGTCCTCGTCGTCGGAAAAACGACATTGCATGTTGCCGTGCGATACATAGGCAACCGACCGGCCATCGGAGTCAGCGCCGCCCAGCGTCAGCAGGACATCCAGCTCCCATGTGTCGGCATTGGATCCATCCGCGACGCGGGCAATCTTCAGCACACGGAAGCGCCCGCCGGCGTCCTGAGGAACGGCACTGATACCGTCGATCAGAAAGCGAGAGAATCCATCGGCGTCCAGTTCCTCCGATCCATGTGCTTCGACGGAAAAGGCCGTTTCCGTCAGGGGCATCTTTTCGGTGATGGTCGCAGTCGTTCTGTTCGGGACGACGCCCGAGAATCCATCCACGTAAAATTCCGCCAGCGCATCGGCGGAACGTTCCTGCAGTGAGGTCACCAGCCTGCGGCCGACGTGAGTCTCAATTTCAAACGTCACATGCTCGGCGTCCCAGATTTCCTTCTGTTTCACTTCGTCCAAACCGGCAAATGCCGGCGACGTGGTTTCCACGGGCGCGTTCGCATCGGTGACTTCAGAAGTGTCCGGTACCGACGTCGGACGCAGGAACCACCAACCCGCACCGGCGCACAGAATCAGCAGCGTGAGGATGGCAAGTGACCGCTGCATGAGCACGGACGTTCCAAAGGAGAGGCGGAAAAACTAAATTCGGCGCGACGCAGCCGTCAGCGCAATGGTCAGGCACGATTCTATTTTGGCGGACCATCACGGTCAACGACCATGCACCGCCTTTGGAGTGCGGCGACTCGTCGCCGCTTTCGATGTTCCTCCGACGGCGGCTCCACGTGAACCGAACGAATGTTCTCGTTGCCATGATTTTCGGAGAACCAAAGCGATGCTGGAGCATCGCACTCCAAAATGTCAGTCGCCGGCCGGAAGCGCGGGACGGGTCATTTCGTCGGGACGGTGCCTTGCAGCTTCAGCAGGAGTTCTCCTGAATCGGCGTGCTGCGGGTTGAGCTGCAGGACTCGCTGGCAGTATTCGATCGCCTCCGCCGGCTGATCCGTGTCTGACAGACTGCGAGCCAGTCGAAACAGTACGTCAGCGTCCCACGGTTGCCGGATCTGATCACAGCGCCGGTAATATAGTTCACGGGACAACTGCTGTTTGCCGCGGTAACTATCCGCCAGCGCTGCGGCGAGCCGAGTTGCCATGTCATCCAGTGACAGGTCCGCGAAGACCTCCTGTTGCTCTGGCTGCAGCAGGCTGAGTTCCTGCCGCATTTCTGACACGATCATTTCCTTATGAATGTTGACATCGAATGTCTTCGTCATTGGAAATACGCTCAGCACCCGAAGTGCATAGGACAGGCCCGACAGCCGGTCCTCCGGAAGCAGTCCCAGCAGTTCGTCGAAACGTGAGTCTTCCGGAACGCGTGACGTCTCCCACGTCCGCTGCAGAACCTGCTGCTGAACAAAGCGTCCCAGAATAACGGCAAGTCTTCGATGGCCGTCCAGGTTGTAGTGAACATGTTCAAGAAACAGGTTGGCTCCGGGAATTGCCGGCCCCGTTTCGTCAGCGAGCTGCGTTGCGGAATCAACAAAATGAACATGCTCATTCGCGGCCTGTGAGGCAACCTCGCGGACGATGTCACGGAACGGAGTTGGCGCCCGAAACCGGCAGCCGTCAACATCACGGGCCAATTCGAATTCTTTCAGTGCTTCCGGATATTGCTGCAGACCTTCGCGGCATTGTCCCATGCGATAGTGCAGCAGTGACGAATCAGTGGACGTTTCTTCGGCGATTTCAAACTGCTCAATCGCTTCCTGCCATATTCCGGCCGCGGAAAGCTGCTCACCCTGATCAAAATGAAGTCGCCATCGTTCCATTTCGTCCGTGCTGAGTGTTTCCGGGATCAGGAAGCTGACCGGCGAGTGGTTGCTGAGATTCGACGCGACGGTTGTCAATACGACGGGAACATTCGCCGACACTGCTGTGGAAACAATGCGTTCCAGATTCGTTCGGTAATAGTCCAGCGCCGTTGCGTATCGCGGATCGTCACGCGATATGGTGACGCTCGCCGGCAGTTCTTCCATCAGGTCTCCGCGGTTCGATTGTTCGTCGACAAACCAGGGAGCCAGCAACTGGAACAGCCGCAGCCGGCGAATTTTCACGGCCATCGGCAGCATGGACGTTGTCGATGCGACACCGCCCGGCCCATAGAATTCGTTATGGCCGGTATGCACGACAATCAAATCCGGCTGCATGGCGATACATTGTTGGACGACATCGGCCACACTGAAACTGTTGACCGCAACCATGCCCGCATTGATGACTTCGAACCGTTGCCCGTCATTCTGGTGATTCAACAGAACTTCCATTTGACGCGGAAAGGAAAGCTCCGGCGGATACGGAAACCCCAGCACCGTCGATCCGCCGACAACCACAATTCGAAACACACCGTCGGGACGCGGCAGATCAAATCGCCTTGGTTCCGGACCGGCCAGTTTTCGGCCGGCGAAGTAGCTTTCTTCCGCCCTTGGATTGACCTGATAGTGCAGCAGCTCAGGAGCTCCCCTCACTTTCAGAAAGAGACCCAGGTCGTCGCCGACATCAAGCATAACCAGCACGACTTCGGTGACCGCGATCAATGCGATCGGCAACATCAGTGCGGCAATGCGGAAATACCATCGTCGGCGCCCGGAACGCCGAAGGGCCGGACGCTGAGCCGAAGTTCGGGCGTCCGGCTTCACCGTTTCGGAATCGTCCCGCTGCTCGTCGCTTGCCATCAGGCCACCTTTACCAACGGGATGGCCACCGCGCGAACCACGACAGCGCGATGCGTGAAGATGCCGTCTTCGGAGCAGGCTGCATTATTCGACGTGTGCATCAGTTTCTTCCCGAACGGCCGGCGGATCGTTGTCGTTTCTGATTCGAATCCAGTGATCGTGAAATGAAATCGACTCATGCACTTCCACTCGCGGCATATGACACGACACGCAGTCATGATCCGGTGACACGGGACACATTACGGACTGCGAGTCGCCGGAGTGGCAATCGAGACATTTTTGTTCGTACTGTTCGGGCGATTGCGTAGCCGCGTGCTGATGAGGATTATGGCAGGCCGTGCATGTCAGCCGCCCCTGTGACTTCACGTAGCATTTCGACTGCACCAGGCCCACGGGCTGAAACCTGGCGATCTTCGGATTCTGCCGAGTGATCTCACTTTCCGCGACGGCAGTTTCACCGCGATGACAATCCGCACAGATTTCGATCTGATCCGCGGTGCGCCACGGCCGCTTTGGAAATCCGAGATCTTCACCGGTTGAACGATCCTCCTGCATCACGACTGCATGTGAGGCACCGCCGATGTGACAGTTTTCACAGCCGACATTCGGTATCAGGCCCACCACCTGGTCACCGACAATTTTGCCGGCCGTGGTGTGGCATCCGAAGCAGCGTTCAAGAGCCTCCCCGCGAATGATGCGGCCGAAACATTCGATGTCATGCCGAATCGGCCGACCCAACTGCCCCGGCGTGAGATCCGTCCGGTCCATTCCTGTGAACCACGAAACGCGATGCTCGATGCCCACCGGAACACCCGATCCGTCCGGAGTCAAGGAGACAAACGTGATGGCGTGCTGACCTGAACCGAAGGCGAATTGCAGCGGAAACGGCTCCCCGCCAAACCGACCCGGAACGACGACATCCAGGCCGGACTCATTGGGAACGTAGCTGTATGTTTCGCCGCGATCCGAATCGGAAAACTGCAACTGTTCAAATCGGTCACGGAACGGAAAGTCGCGAGTGGACCGCAGCGTTTTTGAGTGTCCGCTTGACTGATAGTCGTGGAACTGAGTTTCGTGGCAGACGGCGCACGATTCGGACCCGACGATGCGGACATCAGCGGTTGCGGACGAAGGAACGGTCTCGGCGATTTCCGATCGAGGTGGCTGGCGGCCAACCATCCAGACTCCCGCAAGCAGCAACGCTCCGGCGGCAATCAGCAGCGGAATAAAGACCGTTCGTGATCCGGAAATCCCCATACGTCCGTTTGTCTACACTTCAACTGAAGCTGTGTTTCCTGAAAGAGCCCGCTACACAGCGTGCGGCGACCGAGAGTTGCCGACGTGGCGTCGATGTTCATCCAGCGAGCCGCGCGGGATGGCTCCATCGTACGGAAAACAACGCGTCGCGGCGACCACGAAGCGGCACAGTTCCTGCGCGGGATTCTGAGTCGCGCTCCGGCGTGGCCGCGCCTTCCATTGTGGAAAACGCCGCCGGCCTGGCATCGTTGGCGCAGTCGTCGTGCGCCGCGGGCGGGAGATGACGCCTTGTCGGAAAACACGTCGCATCCATCCTCAATTGCCAAAGTTCCAAAATGTCAGGTAATCACCGACGCTGACGTTTTCGGAAGCTGTACGCACCGTCGTCGGCGCTATCCTTTTGTGGCGCAGTTCGGCGTGTGTTTCGACTGGACTTCTTTTTGAGACTTTTGTAAACGGGCGCTGGCGTCAGTGTACCAGGTTCGGGGCATCGGCTTGTGCCGGCAACTGTGATACGAACTGCCTCCCGGTGGCGCGGAATGTTCGACGACGAAAACTCTACGCAGGCTGTTGATCAGCCATCGGAATGTCCGCCCCTGGCGATTCCACAGGAGTCGCCACTGCCGCCGTCACCGTTCGATCCGCCGCCGGGAGTTCCGCAGTTTCGCCCCGCTCGCGGATTAAGCGGAGCTCATCGGCAAACGCTGCTGGCGACATACATTTCCGGACGGCCCGGAATCACGGATACCGTGCCGCGAAAAATTCGGCTGCCCGACGGCGACTTTGTCGTGCTGCATGACGACCAGCCCGCAAACTGGAGACGCGGGGACCTGGTGGTCCTGTTGATGCACGGACTGACCGGCTGCCACAGAAGCGGCTATATGATGCGAATCGCCGCCAAGCTGAAGCGGCAGGGTGTGCGAGTTTTCCGGATGGATCATCGCGGCTGCGGCGCGGGACGGCGACTGGCCGCGAACCCGTATCACGCCGGGCGCACGGAAGACGTTCAGAATGTGCTGGAAACGATCGAACGCATCTGTCCGGGATCTCCCGTGTCAGTGGCCGGCTTTTCGCTCAGCGGAAATCTGCTGCTGAAGTATCTGGGACAGCATGGCGGCAACGCTCCGATGTGCATCTACCGGGCTGTCGCCGTGTGTCCTCCCATCGACCTGATGAAGTGCATGACCAAGCTGGGTGCGTCGCGCGCCGGGTTGAGGTATGACTGGCATTTTTCCAGAACCCTGGTCAGCCAGATTTCCAACAGTCCGCAGTGGCGAGACAACGTGCCGCTGGCCGAAGTCAGACGCCTGCCGCGTCGGCTTTACGAATTCGACGACCTCTACACAGCGCCGGCGTCCGGGTTCCGGTCGGTCGAAGAGTACTACCGAACCGCGTCGTCGAAGGATGTCATCAGCAACATTCGTGTCCACACGACGATTCTGGCGGCCGAAGACGATCCGCTGATCGACGCCGAACCGCTGCTGGCTCTGTCGCTGCCCGGAAACGTCACTCGGTGTGTCACGCGCAACGGCGGACACCTGGGATTCATCGGACGCAGGGGAGTCGATCAGGACCGTCGCTGGATGGACTGGCGCGTGATGGAATGGCTGCAGGAATAGCCTGCGAAACCGTCGACCTGCTGTTTGAATTCTCCACGCTGAACGGCGGCGAGAAGTCGATGCTGAGCGTCCTGGCGCGACTTGCCGGCCGAAGCGATCTGAAGTTTCGAGCGCTTTGCCCGGCCGATGGGCCGCTGGCCGATTGTCTGCGAACGCTGCAGATTCCCGTTCTGGAATTCAACGTACGCAACGTCGACGGAAACCGCCGTCCGTCGGATCAACTGGTCGCAGAACTCGCGTCGATTTGTGCTCAGCACGGGATTCGGCGGTTACACGCCAACAGCCTGTCGATGAGCCGACTGACAGGCCAGCTTGCTCGAAAGCAGCCTTCCGGCACAATCATTCACACAGGACACCTGCGGGACATCATCGGGCTGAGCCGTGCGGCGATCAGCGATCTGAACCGCAACGATGCTCTGATCGCGGTCTCTGAGGCGACGCGTTCCTTTCATCGCCGACAGGGACTCGACGTCGACGGCAGCCGCTGCGTCGTCATCCACAACGGAGTCGATCCTGATCAGTTCCGGCCACGCGAACGATCGGCGCTGCGAGCCGAGTTGCTGCCGCAGGTTCCGCCGCACTCCATCGTGGCACTCAGTGTCGGGCAGATCTGTCTGCGAAAGGGACAGCTTGACGCCGCGAAAGCTGTTGTCGATCTGAACCGGCTGTCGCATGACACAATGCGTCCGGTCTTTCTGGTCATCTCCGGAGAACGTCATTCCGCGAAGGATGAAAGCGTGGCCTATGAGCAGGCGATTCGTGACGTGTTCAACTCCGCCGGTCAGTCCGAACGGCTGATCATGGCGGGCTATCGTTCCGATGTTGAACTGCTGATGAACGCAGCCGACGTGCTGATCCATGCGGCTCGACAGGAACCGTTCGGGCGAGTCCTGCTGGAAGCGTCGGCTTCGGGAATTCCGATCGTTGCCACCGACGTCGGCGGGACTCAGGAACTTCTGCGACCCGACGTCGACGCGCTGCTGGTTCCCGCAGCACAACCCGCGGCGATCGCCGACGCCGTTCGAAAAATGATCACGTCGCCTCAGCTTGCTTCACAGCTGTCGACGTCGGCACGCGAACGCACGACGTCAGAATTCACGGCCGAACACTCCGCGACGGCCCTGGCGGATTTCTGGAACCAGTGTGAAGGCCGTTTCGTTTGAGCCGCGTCCAACGCCGGACGGAGAGCTATCCGGAACGGCCTTGCCTTCACCTACCGCGTAAACGAACGAAACGGTCGCCCCGCGCAGCAGGTTCCGTCGTCCCGCAATCCGTCGTCTCAGGCACACGCACGAAACACACTGTCGCCACGACGACAACCCGATTCACTGGATGCACCGAGACGTGGACGAATTCCCGATCCCCATCGTGCGATTCCGGTCGCTCACCCGCCAATCGCTTCGGGTGGTCGATGAAACTCCTCCCAGCGTCGCCAGGCGTAGGCCCATTCCATCCACATTCGCATGACGGACCACAGCAGTCTCATGCGTTCCAGGTGTTCGGGCGGCATTCGCGACTGCTGAGCGGCGGATTCCCGAGCCGCCATGTCCAGTCCATACCGTCGAGCGAGCGAACGGCACAGACCGTCGGCGGACAAATCGCATTCTTCGAGGTCGAAGTCGAACGTGCAGTCGACGGCCATGTCTTCGTCACTGGTCACCAGTTCGGCGCCGTCGGCGGTGACGAACATTTCGAACAGCCGCGCCCGGTACGGATCGATCTCCAGCGGGCGAACAGCGGCCTGAGCTTCGTCGATCAGCCGTTCGATACTGTCGAGAATATCGCGAGCGACCGATCGTTTGACTTCGGGTGACACCGGGTTGTTCATCACGCTGCCTGGCTGCTATCAGAATCAGGAGTTTCGCACGTTCCAATCCGAACGGGCGTCGGTATACCGGCCCGGCCGCAATCGCACAAGCCGGTGGAACGCCAACAGATACCGCGGTCCGGGAGGGCGAGGCTCCTGCCGAGCCGCGTGGGCCAAAGGACGTCCGATGCGGCAGCGGCTCGGCGGGAGCCTCGCCCTCCCGATGGTTGCGCCGAGGACGTTCAATTGCGGCAGCACGTCCCAGAACGCTTTCCGACGGCTGCGCGCACAACTTCTGCGAAGATGTGGCACCCGGACGGGCGCTCAGTCGCGGCGAGACGCGACCACATTGCGACACTTGAGTCAGGCCGCTGCGAAGTTTGATTTCGCGCGAACAGTTGTCAGACTGACTCCCTGTTCGCGTTTCGTTTCATCGTATGCGGCAGGGCGGAATGTCAACCGCGGAACAGTATCTGAAGCCGGAAGTCATCCAGAACATTGCCCGGCTGGACCTGCGCGCGAAGTTTATCGTGGAAGGATTTCTTACCGGTCTGCACTCCAGTCCCTTTCACGGGTTCAGCGTCGAATTCAGCGAACACCACCGCTACAACCCTGGTGACGATCCCAAGGACATCGACTGGCAGGTGTACGCCCGCACGGATCGTTTCTACGTCAAGCGGTATCAGGCCGAAACGAACATCACCGGCTATCTGCTGATGGACCTGTCACGCAGCATGGCCTACACGTATCGCCAGGATCTGACGAAGCTGGATTATTCCATTTGCCTGGCCGCAGCCATCGCCTACCTGATGATTCACCAGCAGGATCCGGTCGGGCTGATTACGTTTGACGACGAATTGCGTCACAGCCTGCCTGCTCGAAGCCGGCGGTCTCAACTGGGCAACATTCTGGCCGTGCTGCAGCAAAGCAAACCGGAAGGCGGCACCAACATCGCCAAAAACCTGCGGCGCATCGCGTCGATGATCCGGCATCGAGGCCTGTTGATGCTGATGACGGACCTGCTGGCGGACAGCGATGAGATCATCGAATGCCTGAGAATGCTGCGGTATTCCGGCCACGACATCATCCTGTTTCACGTGCTGGATGAAGCGGAAGTCAGTTTTCCGTTTTCCGGAAGTGTCGACCTGCACGAACCGGAAAGCGGCGACCGGCAGATCGTCGACGCCGCCGGCATCCGTTCCGATTACCTGGACGCTCTGAACGAACTGCGCGAAACGTACCGTCGGGAATGCTTTGCGATCGGAGCGGACTATGTTCCCCTGGACACCAGCATGCCGTTCGACAAAGCGCTAATGGAGTACCTGTCGCAGCGTCAGGCTCGGTTTTGAAAGCGCGGCCTAACGCTCCGGGAGGGCGAGGCTCCTGCCGAGCCGCGCGTGCCAAAGGATCCGATGCGGCAGCGGCTCGGCGGGAGCTCGCCCTCCCGATGGTTGCATCTGTGTGAATCTGTGAAATCTGCGGACGCCATTTCCGGACCGCAACGTGCAATTGCCGCACGACGTCCCATAACGCTTTCCGACGGCTGCGCGCACAACTTCTTCGAAGATGTGGTACCCAGACGGCGATCGAACGTCCGGGAGGGCGAGGCTCCCGCCGAGCCGCGTGGTTGCAATCTGAGGACGCCCGACCGCAACGTGCGGCAGCGGCTCGGCGGGAGCCTCGCCCTCCCTAACACCGCGGGTGCAGCGGCTCGGCAGGAGCCGTTCCGATAGACGCGGCCTTTCCGATCACCGCGACTTGTCTCCGGGGCTTTGGCCGTGCATCAGACGGCGACGCGGCCGTCATTCGTCCGCCAGAAACTCGGTCAGCCGCGGGATTACCTGATCTTCGGGATGTCGGGTCCAGCATTCCCAGATCACCAGCACCTGCCAGCCGTCGCGGCGCAGACTTCGGATGTTCCGTCGATCTCGCAGGACATTGCCGTTGCGTTTTTCCTGCCAGAACGCGGCGTTGGATTTCGGAGCGACTCGACCGTAGCGGCAGCGGTGGCGGTGCCAGAAACAGCCGTGAACAAAGATCACTTTGCGGTGCCGAGGCAGGACGAGATCCGGTTTGCCGGGCAGGTCTTTTCGATGCAGCCGAAATCGATAGCCCATCCGGTGGACGAGTGACCTGACGATCATTTCCGGCCGAGTATCCCGGTCGCGAATTCGCGACATGTTGAATGATCGCTGCTGCGGGGAATGCACGTCGGCCAAGTCACGGTCACCTTGTATCCGACGCCGCCGCGCTGCGCGGAAAGCCGTTTGCCTTGCCCATCACCTGGGTCGCTGTCGACTGCCCTTTCGCGATCATTCCCGCGACGTAGCCGCCGCGAAAACCGGCGTCGATATTGACGGTCACGACATTCGAAGCACAGCACGTCAGCATGGACAGCATCGCGGTGATTCCGTTCAGAGAAGCTCCGTAGCCCACCGATGTCGGCACACCAATCACCGGACAGTTCACAAACCCGCCGACCACGGACGGCAGGGCGGCTTCCATCCCGGCGACGACGACGACTGCGGCCAGATCTCTCAGGCGATCCACCTGTTGCAGAAGCCGCTGCGGCCCGGCGACTCCCACGTCCTGAATCAGTTCGCACGCAACGTTCATCCAGCGCAGTGTCTCCACGGCTTCTTCAGCGACGGGCAAATCAGTACTTCCCGCCGTGATCACGACGACCGGGGGACTCGCGGCGGCGGGAGACTTCGCGAATTGTTCCGAGTCGGACAACCGGATCGTGCGGGCGATTTCGTTGTAGCGGGAATCCGGGAACGCGGCCTGGATTTTCGCGGCGACGTCGGGATTCACGCGAGTCACAAAGCCCGCCTGTCCGGCGGCCGCCTGGCGTTTCAGGATCTCGATGATCAGCGTCGCGGACTTGCCTTCACCGTAGATGACTTCCGGGAACCCGCAACGCGCCTGTCTCCCCAGATCCAGCACGGCTCCGTCGACGGTCGCGGTTTGCCACATTCGGGCGATCGCGGCGGCCGCGGCTTCGCGCGAGTCCGAATCCGTGATGTACGCGGCAAGCGTGCTGCGGAGCTGATCGTGGTCAGGAAGCATGCGGGGAAGATACCAGTGAAGTCAGCGATGAAGCAACTTTACGCTTTCGGGCCGAGGAACGGGCACCGTCCAGCCGCCAGCGTGGCGCGTCGCGCCGCAACAGCTCCGGGATGCGACCGGGCCGCGCGAACAACTCACCCCGGCGTTGTTCGTTCAACGTCATCCAAAGGCGCGAACGTCGGCTTTCGACAAGGAATCCTGCGAATAGTCGGCCGGAACCGGCGCGTAGTTTTCCATGACCGGGAACTGTACCGATCGCGTTGCTCAATGCCCGCGGGTAGTGCCGGACAGAATCACGGATGATTGTTCCGGTGGAGATCCGGAAATCCCTGTCTGATCGGCGCAAGTCTTTTTCAAACAACGTGATCCGGCCGAATCCCGGTTTTCTCAGGACGTTGCGGGCCGTATGATCGTGAGGTACGCTATCGTACGTTCGTCTGGTGAAAGCCATCGTGGCCAGTTGATGACCCTGCGGGAGTCCGTTCTGTGAGTTCCATTCCGGCCAGTTCCACGCAGCATGCGACGTCGGCGTCCGACGCTGACTACGGTCACGCTGCCTGGGATCTGCTGTACGACATGCCGGCATGGGGGATTTCGCTGGTTGTGCATGTTGCACTGCTGGTCGTGATGATGAGCTTCGGTATCGTCATCGTCGTCGAACGGGAGCTGGACCTGACGACAACCATCGAGCCGGAAGAAATCGAGCAGCAGGAATTTGTGATCGCCACCGAAGTCACGGAAGAAATCGGCAGCAAGAGCGATTTGAACATTCTCGGGCCGTCCATGGCAGCGGCTCAGCAGACCGGATTCGACAACCACCGCGAAAAGATCGAACAACTGGATGAGCAGATCGTGAACCCGCGTCTGCAGGTGTTCGAAACGCTGGCGACTCCCAACGAAGCCGAACTTGTCGAACCGGTCGACCTGACCGGCACCACCGAACACGCCGGCGGAACTCAGGGCGCCATCGACCGCATCGTTCAGGAAATCGCGGCGTCGCTGCGGGAACGCAAGACGCTGGTGGTGTGGCTGTTCGACGAATCCATTTCGCTAGAACAGCGCCGCGATGCCGTCACACAGCGTTTCGAAGGCATCTACAACCAGTTGAACAGTCTGGACGTTGACGCGGCCGGAGCACTGCGAACCGGCATCATCGGCTACGGCTCCGACATTCACATTCTGCAAAAGGAACCCACAGCCGACGTTGACCAGCTTGTCAGCGTTGTGCGCAGCATCAAGAGCGATGTGACCGGCAGGGAAATGGTGTTCAACGCCGTCGACCGGGCTGTCCGAACATTCCTGCCCGACAAGAAGAAGATGCGGGCCAACATGATGCTGATCATCGTCACCGACGAACGCGGCGACGATATGCAGGGACTGGAAGAAGTTGTTCGTCGATGCAGCCGGGAAGGCGTGAAGGCGTACTGCATCGGAAACTCCGCAGTGTTTGGACGCAAAAAGGGGAATGTCTACGTCAAGTGGACAGCGGACGACGGTGAACAATTCGACGGATTGCTGCCTGCCGATCAGGGTCCGGAAACCCTTTTATCGGAAGGTCTGCCGATTCCATTCTGGACGTCGCGAGCCGGAGACTTGCTTTCAATGTCCTCCGGTTATGGTCCGTATGCGTTGTCGCGGCTGTGTTCAGAAACCGGGGGCATCTATTTCATCGCCGATGACACTCCCGGCCGCAAGTTTGATGAAGGTATCATGCGCCGATATTCCCCGGACTATCGGCCTCAAAGAGAGTACGAGCGACAACTTGCAAGCAACCGTGCCAAAGCGGCACTGGTCCAGGCCGCAGCCGTCTTCGAACGTGACGAGTTGGACTTGAACGGTGACGATGTCGTCGACGAACGCGACATTCCCGTTCCCGGACGCAGTTTTCAGGCCAACAACGATACCGTTCTCCGGCAGCAGATCACGGAAGCACAGAAACCGCTGGCGACATTTGATTATCACCTTCAGGAACTACAGAACCTGCTGGAAGCCGGCGAAAATCATCGCGAGAAGCTCGACACGGATCGCTGGCGAGCCAGCTACGATCTGGCTCTGGGCCGTGTGCTGGCGATGCGAGTTCGCGCCTATGGCTACAACGCCATGCTGGCGGAAATGAAGTCCAGCCCGCGGCCGTTTCAGACTGCCGGAAGTAATCAGTGGAGACTGGAACCTTCGGATGACGTTGATGCGGGTGCCGCCGTTCGCCGAGTCCACAAGAAGGCGCTGGATTATCTGAACCGCGTGATTGACGAACACCCCGGTACGCCGTGGGCCTTTCTGGCTCAGGTCGAACTCAGCGAACCGCTTGGCTGGAAATGGGTGGAAGCCACGATGCAGATCGCGGAAAACAACATGGCTGACAACAGCAATCAGCCCGTGTTCGCACCCGAAGAGGAACAGCGGCGCCAGCAGGAACGCCAGCGGCAACTGAAGAAGCAGGCTACGCGTCCTCAGATCTGATCGATCGTCAAGTGGCGTTTGCGTCCTGGTTTCCCATCGGACGACAGTTTTCCGCCCGCCCGCCGGTCGCCCGATTCCACCGGCAGAAGCCGAACAGTCGGTCATTTTCGCGCACTGGAACGGCTGACACATCCGCGCGTGGCGTTGCTTTTTTGCATCATCGGGCAACGAATCGACCCGGCGGACTCATGTTCGAGTGGTAGCCTTGATTCGCCGGAACACAGGCAGCGCAGCCGGGAAGTTGTCGTCCTGACCATTTTTGTCGTGACACTGCCCTGCCGGCCAGCTGCCGTTTTCCGGCCGTCAAAGCCGCGACCGTCGAACACGCCTCGACGCGTCATTCTTCAATCGCCGCTGCCTGAAGCCGGTGCGCTGTCTCTGCGCGCGGTGCGGACAGCGAATTCTGCCAAAGACCGATCACAGAACGCTCAGACATGTTCGACTTCGAACGATTCAGAAACGACGTTTTGGCGCTGGGGCTGCTGGCCCTGGTCGTCTTCGTCGGTCTGAGTTTCCTGAGCTACGATCCGGCTGACCCGCCTTCGGATCTGGTGTTTCCGGTTCGCCGCATGCCGACCAACATCTGCGGCAGCACGGGAGCGGCGGTGGCGTTCTATGCTCGCCAGGTCATGGGTTTCGGAATTTGGGTCGCCATGGCCGCAGTCGCAGCCTGGGATCTGCAGCTGCTGTCGCGTGAAAAATCCCGCGGCCACTGGCTGCATCTGGCGGGGACAGGTTTGCTGGTTGTATCGGCCTGCACGGCGATCCACCTGGCAATGCCCGGTCTGGCGTCCGGTTCGGCCTACGGCAGCGGCGGCGTTGTCGGAGCGTGGACGGGCGTCGGCCTGAAGGAAGCGTTCTCACCGGTCGGCGTGGTGATCCTGGTGTGCTGCGGACTGCTGTCCGGCTGGATGCTGTCACCGCTGTGGAACCTGACGTCGCCAGGCCTGGCAATCGCCTCACTGCCACTGTCGGCGACCACGAAAGCCCTTTCGTTTGTCGGCCGAATCCGCAAACCCCGATCGGCTGCGTCGCCGGACGAAGCCACTAACGACGACGGCGACGTGCCCGACACAATCTCCATCAATACACTTATCGAAGCCGAATCGTCAGCGCAGGATTCCGACGACCCTGATGACGACAATGACGATGCGGATGAAGACTCCGGCAGTTCGCTGAAGATCAATCCTCCCGTCGCGCTGACCGTTCATCGGGGCGACGATCACGGGGAATTCGACCGTTCGCAGCGCGAATATCAGCTTCCGGATCTGGACCTGCTGGAGGAACCCGAAGAATTTCCGTACGAACTTCTGGCAAAGAAGGCTCGCCTGGCAGCCGCCACGCTGGAAAAGACGTTCGAACAATTCGGCCTGAACATCAAAGTTTCGGAAGTCGATACCGGGCCGGTGGTGACTCAGTTCGAGCTGGATCTGGAGCCGGGCCTGCGTCTGAACAAGGTCACGGCGCTGGAAGACGACCTGGCGATTGCTCTGCGAGTCCCCTCCGTGCGCGTCGTCGCGCCGATCCCCGGCAAGAACACCGTGGGAGTCGAAGTTCCCAACGAAAAGCAGGTCACCGTTCGTCTGAAGGAATTGCTGCAAAGCTGCGGCAGCCAGGCCGATGACATGCGAATTCCGCTGTTCTTCGGCAAGGACGTCAGCGGACATTCGCTGATTGTCGACATGGCAAAGATGCCGCACCTGCTGATCGCCGGACGAACGGGAACCGGTAAAAGCGTGTGCCTGAACACGCTGATTCTGTCCATGCTGATGACTCGCACACCCGACGAAGTCAAGATGCTGATGATCGACCCGAAGATGGTCGAACTCAGCCCGTACAAGAACCTGCCGCACCTGATGCATCCGGTGATTACCGACATGAAAAAGGCGGAGGCTGTGCTGGCATGGGCTGTCGACAAGATGGAAGAACGCTACGACCTGCTGGCTCAGGTGGGTGTCCGTCATCTTGAAAGCTACAACAAGCTGGGCCGACGGGAAGTGCTCAGCCGGCTGGGCGTCAGCGAGCTTCACGAAGAAGCGAAAAGCATCCCGGACAAGATGCCATACATCGTGATCATCGCCGACGAAATGGCCGATCTGATGATGACCTCCGGCAAGGACGTCGAAGCTCACATCATTCGTCTGGCACAGAAGTCGCGTGCCGTCGGAATTCACCTGGTCCTGGCGACTCAGAAACCCACTGTCGATGTCATTACCGGCCTGATCAAGTCGAACCTTCCCGCCCGAGTTTCGTTCCAGGTCGCCAGCAAGATGGACAGTCGTGTTGTCCTGGACGAAGGCGGCGCCGAACGACTGCTGGGCTGCGGTGACATGCTGTACCTGGCTCCCGGCACCAGCAATCTGACTCGCGCGCAGGGAACGTATGTCAGCGACGAAGAAACCAATGCTGTCATTGACTTCTTCTCCGACATGGAACCGGAATACAGTGAAGAACTGCAGAAAGTCGTCGCCAGCGGCAGCGGCACAGCGGCTTCGTCGGGTGAAACCGGTCCGCGGCAGTATGACGACCTGTATGACGACGCGATCGACGTCGTTGTTCGCGAAGGACGTGGCAGTTGTTCGCTGCTGCAGCGCTGCCTGGGAATCGGCTACGGCCGCGCGTCGCGAATGATCGACTGGATGGCGGAGGACGGAATCGTCGGAGAATACAACGGCGCTCAGGCTCGCGAAGTGCTGTATTCAGTCGACCAGTGGGAAGAAGCCAAAGCCCGGCGATCTGACGCGTAACCTGGGCGGTCCCGCGTTGTCCAGCTCTCGCTTCGCACCGTCAGTTGCGGGGCACCGCTTCCAGCGCAGCGGCAGGGAGAGGTCGCACGAGCGGAGCGATGTGCTGGAGAGGGCCGATTGCGCAACCAGCGTTCCTGCATCGCAGCGCGATCAACGCGTGAATTGCCCGGACTTCCTGGAAACTGCGTCGTGGCGATTCCGGACGGTGTGACGTAGACTGGCCATTCGTCGGGCGGACCACGGGAGCTGACTCCCGTTTCCGCCATCTGCCTGAAAAGAGTTCCCGGTCGATTCATGTCCAACGCGTCCACAACATCCGCCGCCCGCGGTCGGCGAGCTGTGTCGAATCCGGCGGGCAACGCTGTGCGGCTGCTGCTTGTGCTGGCCACCGTCGGAGCCGGGACGATTGCGGTGATCGGCGGCGTGTCGTGGTGGCAGGATCGACCGCTGCGCAGCATTCGCGCGGCGATCGACGATCAGGACTTCACGGTCGCGTCAAATCTTGCCGACAGTTTTCTGGCCCGGTATCCGTATGACACCCGGGCACTGTTGCTGAAGGGTCGCTGCCTGTCCGAACTCGGTCAGCACGCCAGCGCCGATCATTTGTTTCAGCGAATCGCCCGGCAGTCCAACGGCTTTCCCGATGACAGCGACGCGTTGCGAGCCTGGTCGGTCAGTCTGCTGAATCTGGAACAGTGGACTCGGGCAATTGCCATCATGGAAACACTGACCGAATCCTTTCCCGATGACGCCGAGCTGCTTTACCCCCTGACGGTCGCGCGGATCCGGCTGTCTCAGTATGAACCAGCGCTGGAAAGTGCGGAGCGGCTGGCGAAAATTCCGGGGCATGAACAGGAAGCCGCAGTCATCATCGGCACCATTCATCACGATCGCGGTAACGGTCGATCGGCACTGGACGCCTGGAACACAGTGCTGGCTTCAAACCCCGACGCCGCGAATCTGCAGATTTCTCCCGAAGAATTCTTTGCGATGGTTGGTGAAGAACTGCTCGACAGCGGATTTCCCGACAGAGCGGTTGAGTATCTGGAACGCAGTTCGGCAAGACTTCCGACGGGCCGGACATTCGCGCTGCTCGGTTCCGCGCGATCACAGATCGGTCAGCAACAGGCCGCCGTCAGCGCGTGGACGGAATCCATTCGACACGAACCCGCAAATCCCACGGCTCGCGAAGAACTTGCCAACTTCGCGCTGCAGAACGGGAACGCTCAGGAAGCCGTCGATATGATGAAGCCGCTGATGAATTCATCGGACCTTAGCAGCAGTTCTGCGTACGTGCTGCAGAGAGCGTTCACTCAACTGAACGACGCCGACCAGGCACAGCGATGGCGGCTAATGACCGATCAGTTGCGGGAACAGGAAAAGCAGAGGGGCCGAGTCAGCGAACTGCTGCGGACGTCCCGCGATCCGTTCCTGTCGACGTATCTTCGAGCCTACCAGTTGGCTCAGCAGGAAAAATGGAATGACGCCGATCGCATTCTTCAGGATCTGCTGATACAGCATCCGGAGGACGCTCGCGTGCAGGCGCTGGCCGCAGCCGTCCGAAAACGCGGCGACTTGCCGGAGTTGGCCGATCAGAGCACCCGACCGGACTCGGCGCCGGGGCAGACTTCACCGCCACACGATTCCCCGCCGAAGCCGACGAGTTCCCAGTGATGCGATTCGATGGAATGTGGCATCCAGGGACACTTCTTCGCCGGTGGCAATCGCGTGGCGGAATGCTGGACCGTAGCGTGCGGGCATCCGTCGCCGGTGTGATCGTCGCCGGTGTGATCGCCGGATGCGAACCGGAAGCGCCGGTAACGTTGCCGCCGGATGCATCAGCAACCATCCCGGCAGCGTCGTCATCGAACGGTCCGCTGCCTGCGACCTCCACGAATCCCGCAGGCCATACCGCATCGGGCGGGTCCGCGGCGGGAACGATTCGGCTCGTCGAAGTGCCGCCGGCGGAGAGCGGAGTTGACTTTCTGCATGTCAGCGGGGATTCGGAAGAGAAGCCGTTCCCGGCCGCCAACGGCAGTGGAGGCGGTGCCATCGATGTCGATCAGGACGGCCTGTTCGATCTGTACTTCGCCACGGGTGCTCCGTTTCCGCTGACGTCGACGGAAGCGTCGCCGTCGAACCGCTGTTATCGAAATCTCGGCGACTGGAAATTTCAGGAGATCACCGCCGAAGCCGGTTTGACGTTTCGCGGATACAGCGCCGGCGTCGCCGTCGCGGATTTCGACAGCGACGGGTTCCCGGACCTGTACGTCACTTGTTTCGGAGAAAACCAGTGGTTCCGCAATCTCGGCGACGGAACGTTCGAAAACGCACCGATTTCGCCGGGCGGCAACTTTTCGACCAGTGCCGCATGGCTCGACTACAACGGTGACGGCCTGGTCGACCTTTATGTCGGAAACTACGGCCACTGGTCCTTTGAAGAAAACCAATATTGTGGAGATCGGTCACGCGGAGTTCGAATTTTCTGCAGCCCGAACTCACTGGAACCGGAGCCGGACCGGTTGCTGCAGAATCTGGGCGACGGGACGTTTCTGGATGCCACGTCCGCGGCCGGTGTCGATCAGGTCACCGGCCGAGCTCAGGGAGTCCTGGCAACGGACGTCAACGCCGACGGCAATACCGACCTGTACATCGGCAACGATATCCATCCCAACTTTCTGTTTCTGAACGACGGCGACGGACACTTCGCCGACGCGACGGAATTGTCCGGCGCCGCGTACGACGGCCGCGGCCAGATGCAGGCCGGTATGGGAGTCGCCAGCGCCGACATCAATCACGACGGACGCCTGGATCTGTTCGTCACCAACTTCGAAGGCGAACAGAATACGCTGTACCTGCAGTCGGCGCCCGACACATTCTACGACGCGTCAAACATGCTGGGGCTCGCGCCGGATTCGAAGCCCTGGGTCGGCTGGGGCACCGCCTTTGTCGACTTCAATCTTGATGGCTGGAAGGACGTGATCGTCACCAATGGCCACGTCGACAACAATCTTCCGCAGATGGGACGCGACGTGCCGTACGAACAGCCGGCACTTGTCTGGCAGAACAATGAAGGCAGGTTCCGCTGCCTGGCAGACTCCGCCGGTTCGTGGTTCCGAGTATCTCACCCCGGCCGCGGGTTGATTACCGCCGACCTGGACAACGACGGCGACACGGACATCGTCGTCACGCAGCAGGACCAGCATCCGGCTCTGTTGAGAAACGATTCGCCGGAATTCGATCGCTCAGCGCGGAATTCCGTGACGCTGCGGCTGATTGGTCGCGAAAGCAACCGGGACGCCATCGGAACCCGAATCGAAATCACATCAGCCGAAACACCGCGTGTGGAATGCATCCAGAACGGAGGCAGCTATCTGTCGGCACACGATTCCCGCCTGATCATTCCAGTCGACCCGTCCGGGACCGCGGACCTGAAGATTCTGTGGCCGTCCGGGGCTCAAAGCATGGTAATTGGACTGAAGGCATCGCAGAATTACGCCGTTATCGAACCTTCAACGACCGAACCGGCATCGATCAGTCATTCACCGGCAGCGTTGCCCACCGGAAAGGTGAACCGTGACTTCAACAAATAGCGACCAGGCACATTCCGCGAATTTCCCGGATCACGAATCCGGCGACGTGAAGAAATCCTTTGTGGCCATCATTCTGGTCCTGCTGCTGGTGCTGCTGGTGGCGATCGCCGCTGCCGGTCGAGCCGCCTATGTCTGGGTCATGACGGATGGAAACCTGACGTTCCGCCGGTTTGCATTTATGGAAGAGCCGAAGGTTGAACTCTATCCGGTGACCGGCAAAGTTATCTTCAACGGTGAACCGCTGACCGGCGGACACATAGAACTGTACTCCGTCGACGGCAGCGTCAAGCCGGACCGGATCATAGGCCCGCTCAAGTCCGACGGCTCATTTGAGCTGTACACGGACTTCAACGGCACACTTGGCACTGGTGCTCCCTCAGGCGATTTCAAGGTGGTGCTGCTTGTCTATCATCCCACAGGGCCGCTGGAAGCGCCAGTGCAGATGCTGCCGGCGGAATTCTATGACCACAACAAAAGCCCGATTACGGTCAAGGTCACAACCGACGCCGCTCAGAACCAATTGACAATCGAAGCGGACGGAGAAATCCAGGAGAAGCCGGCACGTAACCGGCCACCCGGCGGCCGACGACCGGCTGGGGATTCTCCCGACGAAGCATCGCCGGAAGCAAACGACGACGCAGCGGAACCCACACCGGACGACTCCACCTCTGAAGATGCTCCGTCCGAATCTGCGCCATCGGAAGAATCACCGGACGAAGAGAACTGACGATCTGCCTGGTCTGAGAAGTCCCCGTCCCGTTTCCGCGACCGACGCCGTCCCGATTGGCGTTTCCGGGTTCTTGAACCGGCGACGTCTTTGGAGTGAGGTGACCCGTCACCGCTTTGGATTTCAAGGAATACGCGATTTCCGGTGCATCGATCGGCAGGTCGGAAGGTCAACATGAGAGCGAAAACCAAAGCGATGCTGAATCATCGCACTCCAAAAATCGCTTGTGGCTTGTCACGCGTCATTGGTGAACACCACTGAGCGACAGTGGCACGGATCGCAGCGCGGGCGTTCCGGGTAGCACATCTTCGCAGAAGGTGTGCGGCGCAGCCGTGGGAAAGCGTTTCGAGACGTCCTGCCGCCACCGTGCACTGAATTTCCGAACAGCATCGGCCATCGATTTCCGATCGCCGCGCGACTCGCAGAACGCCATCCCGATTGGCGTTTCCGGGTTCTTGAACCGGCGACGTCTTTGGAGTGCGGTGACCCGTCACCGCTTTGGATTTCACGGAATCCGCGATTTCCGGTGCATCGATTGGCAGCTCGGAAGTCGACATGTCTGCGAAAACCCAAGCGATGCTGAATCATCGCACTCCAAAAATCGCTCGTGGCTTGTCACGCGTCATCGGTGTCCGATCGCCGCGCGACCCGACTGCGGGTTTCCCTCCGTCGAGTCGCACCCGTCGGTACGACTGGTGCGGGCACACTGACTTGCTGCCAAAACTTCACAGAATGAATTCAGAGTATTGCACGCGGGCTGTACGAATTGTTAGATTTCGTAGTGCGGGGAGTCTCCGACTGTGGCCGGTGCACTTTTTTCTTCGCATTTCACTGTTGCGCCTAGCCGGGGCACCCTTGAGTACGTCTTACTTTTTGAACATCGAAAGGACGGTCATTATGAAAATTCCGCGACGGGGTCGGTTGGGATTCACCCTGATCGAATTGCTGGTGGTGATCGCCATCATCGCAATTCTGATCGCATTGCTGCTGCCCGCTGTGCAGCAGGCACGTGAGGCGGCTCGCCGCACTCAGTGCAAGAACAACCTGAAACAAATCGGGCTGGCACAGCACAACTACCATGATACGTACAACATGTTCCCGATCACTGTTGGCTGGAACAACACGCCCGATGAACGCAAAGGGCAGTTCTCCGACAAGGTGGCGATGCTGCCGTATCTGGATCGCGGACCGGAATTCAACCTGCGAGACGAATCTTTGCGTCCCTACGAACCCTCAGGCTGGCACGGCAGTGACAACGTGACAGCTTTCGGCGGCACGATTCCGATCTTCAACTGCCCGTCGGCTCCGCGGGAACACGCGATTCCTGCCCACAACCGGACTGCGTTCACCTACGCCGTCAACTGGGGCGTGATGCGATATAACGGTCGCGGACGACAGGGGAATCACAACGGTATCGGCTTCTACGCGGGTGCCGGGATTGAATCTGACCCTCCGGTCGACTTCGGAAAGATCCCCGATGGTTCTTCGAACACGGCTGCCTACGCGGAATTTGTCCACTCTCCGGGAGCTGCCGGAACCGGGGCTTCCACGGATCCGATGATCAAGAAATTCCAGCTCTATCAATGGGCGGCGGACGTCCCGACGCATATTGAACTGCGAAATTCCTGCCTGGCAAATGCGGCCGCAGGCGACCTTGGTAACAACAACGACACCTGGCGTCAGTCCGTCAAGGGGTCCTCATGGTCATGGTCGTTCATCGGCGTCGGCAACGGGTACACTCACACCATGCTGCCCAACGAACCGTCCTGTGCTGTGATGTTTGGAGGAACGGACTGGGGTGGAGACTCCATGATGTCCGCCAGCAGTATGCACACCGGCGGCGTTCAGATTCTGCTGGCCGACGGAAGTGCTCGCTTCATCTCCCAGAACATCGACCAGACTGTCTGGTGGGGTCTCGGAACACGAAACGGAAGCGAAACTCTGGGCGAATTCTAAGAATCCCTCATCGGACAACCGTGCCGTTTAGCCTGCTGACGGGTGAAACCGGCCGGCAGGTCTGATGGACCAGTAGTTTCCAGATCTCGATGGCCACTCGTTTCGGCGAGTGGCCATCTTGCTTTTCCGGCTGCATCAAATGCCGTCTCGAAACACCGAACAACCAGGCCTTCGGGAGTCATCGCGGTCGTCGTACCGAGCAGCCTTCCGTGCGCGCTGCCTTCGCGTCTTCATGGTCGGTATCGCGGCAACCGGGTACTGCCTGTTCCTTTCGGCCGGCTGTTCCGACGGTGAAACGAAATCTTCGCCTTCGCCCGCCGCCGGCGTTGCTGAATTGGAGAATGAAGAATCCGGCGGCGCTTCGAACGAACTCAGCGATCTGCTGGAAGTCGGAACGCCACGCGACGAGCCTTCCGTTCAGGCAGCCGTGATTCCGGAATTCCGCGACACCGCGTCAGAAGTTGGCATCGGCTTTCAGCGGTTCAATGACACCATCCCGGAGCGCTACTTTCTGCCGGAAGTCATGGGCGGCGGAGTCGCCTGGTTCGACTTTGACGGTGATCTGGACATGGATCTGTATGCGACAGACGGATGTACGCTGTGGGAGACTCTTCCCGCGCAGACGGACCACGTCAACCGAATGTTCCGCAGCGATGGCAGCGGCTCATTCACGGAAATCGCCGCCGAATCAGGTTCCGCTGACAATCGTTTCGGCCAGGGATGCGCTGTTGGCGATTTCAACGCCGACGGGTTTCCGGACCTGTATCTGGCGAACTACGGCCGAAACACGTTGCTTGCGAACAACGGTGACGGCACATTTCGTGACATCACGCAGCAGTCAGAAACGGGCTGCGAAGCCTGGTCAACCAGCGTCGTCTGGTTCGATGCCAACGCCGACGACCTGCCGGACCTGTACGTTGTCAACTACGTGAATCTCACGCCATCGAATCACCAGGTCTGTACGTACGGCGGAATTCCGGGGTACTGCGGACCGGGACAATGGGACGGCGTCGCCGACGTACTCTATTTGAATCAGGGCGACGGTCGGTTCACTCCGTCACCCGGTCGCGAAATGCCCGACTCGAAGTTTGCGAAGGGACTTGCGGTTGCCGTCTGCGACTTCAATTCCGACCGGCGTCCGGAGGTTTATGTCGCCAACGACATGATGCCCAACTTTCTGCTGACGTCGGACGGTCCTGCGGCTGACGGCGACCCGAACTTTCACAACGTGGCCGATGCCGCCGGGTGCGCGGTCAGCAGCGACGGCCGCAACGAAGCCAGCATGGGCGTCGCCTGTGCGGATTTCGACAACGACGGACAGGTCGACATCTTTCTGACCCACTACTTTCATCACAAGAATACGCTGTATCGCAACCTGGGATCACTGCTGTTCGAAGATGCCAGCTACCGGTCGCGAATCGCGGCCACAAGTTTCGATTCACTCGGATTCGGTACGGCGGCCTTCGACGCGGATCTTGACGGCGACGAAGACCTGTTCATCGCCAACGGGCATGTCCTTGGACCGCTGCACCAGCCGAATGAAATGAAGCCGCAACTGCTGCAAAATGACGGCCACGGCCGGTTCGATGACATCTCCGACCGCGTCGGCGGTTATTTCCACGAACTCTGCATCGGCCGCGGAGTCGGCAGCGGCGACTATGATGATGACGGCCGAGTTGACCTGGCGATCAATCATCTGGATCGAACGCTGGCTGTTCTCCACAACGAAACAGCGGGCCATCGCAATTTCATCGGAATTGACCTGATGCCGAAGAATCGCGTCTATCCGGTCGGCGCTCAGGTGACCATCACGGCCGGGTCTTTGCGCCGTCTGGTGCCAATCGTCGCCGGAGGAAGTTATCTGTCGTCCGGCGATCCGCGAATCGTTGTGGGGCTCGGCGATTATGACGGGCCCGTTGACATTGATATCATGTGGCCCGGCGGTGAAACGACCGGCTATACCGGGCTCCAGAGGAATCGTTACTGGCGCCTGCGCGAAGCACGTTCGCAGCCGGTTTCCGATCAATCCGTCATTCGCGGCGCCGCGAAGTGACGTACGACGTTTTCAACAAATGCCGGCAGATGAGCGGGGCTTCGGATCAAAATCAGGATCGGCAGACGACACCGCCAGCGTCGGCGGAGCCCCGCGCGGGCCGAAGTCCGCGGATCTGGCGTCGATGGTGGTTGATTGCGGCGATCGTGCTGGTGCCCGCAGTCTTCGCCGCTCAATGGTACACGTCCCGTGAATGGGGCTTCGATCGAGCGCGCGAAGCGGCGGGTCGGCGGCGCTGGGAAGAAGCCAGGCAGCACCTGGCCCGATACCTGGAACTTCACCCGAACAGTTCTCAGGCTCGGTTGCTGATGGCGGAGGCTCTGGTTAAGGAAAAGGGTACACGTCCCACAGAAGCGATCCCTCAGGCGATTGAGCACCTGCGGCGGGTCGATGGCTCACCGCAGGACATCGCCACCGCAAAGCTGCAGATTGCCCGGCTGTCATTTCTGGTCCTGAAGAAGCCCGGACAGGCGGAGCGCGAACTTCAGGAAGCTCTGGCGCTGGATCCCCGTTCGTTCGACGCTAATGTCCTGATGTGGAAGCTGCTGGACCTGACGGGACGCCATGAACTGGCAGGCGATTACTTCTGGCAGGCTTTCGAAGTTGCCGACGAATCTCAGCATCCCGTGCTGCTTCGTGACTGGTTTCTTTCGGAGTTCTATCCGGAGACCGGCAACGACAACTTCTATTCGATTTTCGGCGCTCAGAAGATTGGTAAGATCCCCGCCTCCGTCAACCTGCTGGTGCGATTGCGGGAAAGCGAACCGGAAGCCGTCGTCCTGCACGCCGCTCTGGCGGCTTACTACCTGGAAAACGGCGTGCCCACATCGTCGCTGGAACTTTTGAAGGAGGCTCCTGACCTGTCGGCCGCGATGCACGATGCCTTCTTCGTTTCGGTGCTGCTGGAAGCACTTGTCGATCTGGGCGAATTTGAAAAAGCGGAAGACTGTTTCCGAAAGTTCCCGCAGCCGCATGAAGGCTATCTCTACTGGCGCAGCGAAGGCCTGTTTCAGCAGACCGTGGCCGACGATGCCGCGGCAGCCATCAAGTCCTACGAAAAATGCCTGCAAATGGCGGCCGGAAAGTTCGACTGGGGGCTGATGATGAGGCTCTCAGAATGCCTGAGAAAAGTGGGACGAGCGGACGAAGCCCAGGAAATTCAGACTCGAGTCAATTATCTTACGACACAGGCGCTGACCGAAGAACGTGCCCAGGACTTGCGGGAGAGACTCCGAAATCTGAACGATCCCGGCGTGGCTGGCGATGTCGGCGACCTGTACCGGGAATTCGGCAAGTCGCGTGAAGCTTCCGCGTGGGAAGAACTTCATCAGCGGCTGCTTCGACATCAAACCGGCGAAGAACGCTCCGTCAGCGGAGGTCCCTCGCCGGCGACAAGTGCGAAACCTTAGATCACCTTATCACGACTTTTGCTGTTACCTGAAAGGAACAACGATGAAGCGTTTTTTCTGTTCTGTCTGGTGCTGTCTGACTCTGCTGACGTTCGCCGGATGCGGCGGCGCTGTGCCGGAAGAAGCTCCGCCCGAATCCACTCCGACGCTCACGCCGGAGGAACAACAACACATGGAAACTCAGATCGACGACATGCGGAAGATGTACAAGAAGTAGGCATTTTCGTCGGTTGAGTGACTGTAGCCAGCAACCGGGCACCGGCGGAATTTCTGGATTCCCCCCGGTGCCCGCCGCGCGGTGACAACGCAGCGCGAGCATCGTTGCCTGTTGTGAAAGTGTCAGGTCCGTTCACAGAAACGGGCCTGCCATTCGTTCCTTTGACCGTGGCAGCCGGCCAGGCTGTGCCGGTCTGTGCCAAGCCTGACATTCGGCCACGAGTCGAACGATCTGACGTTTTCCCCATCGAACGGCTTCGCTGGCGAGGGAAACATGTGCGACGGTCGGGTTCGGGTCACGCGCAGTGCGGATGCGTGACCTTTTTCCGCGGCGAAACTACACTTCGCGCGGCGACAGGTGAGAAACGGCGGCCAGCGATTTCGATTCGGCATTCCGGAATTCGTCCTTCCGATTTGTCAGCGCTGGCCATCCGTAACCATTCAGCGCGGCGGTTCATCGTCGCGGATTCACTGAACTGACCAGCACACCCGAGATCCATGACGACAACCAACCTGTCCCCGCGAGAAGTCATTGCCCTGTGTCGCCAGAAGGAAGTCCGTGCTCTGGATCTTCGGTTCACGGATCTGCGCGGATATCAGCGGCACTTCACGATTCCCGCCGATCAACTTTCGGAAGACAGCTTCGAGAACGGCTTCGGCTTCGATGGTTCGTCAATGCGAGGCTGGCAGGCGATTCACGAAAGCGACATGCTGGTCATCCCGGATTCACAGACGGCGTTCGTCGATCCGTTCATGACGTCGACGATGGCAATTCTGTGCAACGTGAAGGATCCCGTAACGCATCAGCCGTACGGGCGCGATCCGCGCAACATCGCCCGCAACGCGGAAAACTTCCTGTTGTCGACGGGGATTGCCGACAAAGCCTGCTTCGGCCCCGAAGCGGAATTCTTCGTGTTTGACGATGTTCGCTTCGACCAGAACCAGCACGAAGCGTACTACCACGTCGACAGCGTCGAAGGCGAATGGAATCGGGGTCGCGGCGGCGACGGTCCCGGAGGTCATCAGATTCGATATCGGGAAGGCTATCTTCCGATGCCGCCGGTTGACACGCTGCAGCAGTTGCGCACGGAGATCATGCTGGCGCTGGAAGACAGCGGCATCCGAGTCGAAGGGCAGCATCACGAAGTCGCCTCCGGCGGGCAGTGCGAGGTCGATATCCGCTGCGACACGCTGCTGAAGACGGCCGACCGGCTGATCCGGCTGAAGTATCTGGTACGCAATGTCGCCGCGAAGCACGGCAAGTCGGCGACGTTCATGCCCAAGCCGCTGTTCAGCGACAACGGTTCCGGACTGCACATGCATGTGTCGCTGTGGAAGGATGACTCGGCGCTGTTTGCCGGGCCGGGCTACGGAGGACTGAGCGACACCGCGATGCACGCCATCGGCGGGATTCTGCGACACGCTCCGGCGCTGCTGGCCTTCTGCTGTCCCACAACCAACAGCTATAAGCGTCTGCTGCCGGGATTCGAAGCACCCGTCAATCTGTCGTACAGCTATCGCAATCGTTCGGCGGCGATTCGAATTCCGGTGAACTCCGGCGACGAATCACGGCGGCGGTTTGAGTTTCGCTGTCCCGATTCTTCGTGCAATCCCTATCTGGCGATGTCAGCGATCCTGATGGCAATGATCGACGGAATTCAGAACCGGATGAGCCCCGGCAAGCCGCTCGACAAGGACCTGTACGATCTGGCTCCCGAAGAACAACAGAACGTTCCCCGCACTCCCGAATCGCTGGAACACGCGCTGCTGGCTCTGCATCAGGACCACGACTTTCTGCTGCACGGCGATGTGTTTACTCCTGACGTGATCGACACCTGGATTTCGCACAAGCGGTCCGACGAAGTGGAACCGCTCCGGCAGCGGCCGCATCCCTTCGAATTTGCCATGTACTACGACTGTTAGCGAGCCTGTCAGTCAACGCGACGACGGTTCGGCGCCGCGGACGGCTTGAATTGCTGACGGCCGAAGCGAACAATGCCCGGCACCGGACGTCCGCTGTCCGCAAACACGAAGCGAATTACCATTCGTCATTCACCTGGAAAGCATTCCCATGAAATTCCGTTGTCTTGTCTGCAGTGTGCTTCTTCTGAGTTCCGTCACGGCAGCACTCGCCGACGATGCGAAGCTGGTTGACGTTGACCTGGAAGGACTGAAGCTTCGGCTGCCGGAATCCTGGGAGAAACAGGAAAGCAGCAGCCGTCTGCGACTGGCCACTTACAAAATTCCGGCCGCTGAAGGTGACAGGGAAGCCGGAGAACTGGCGGTGTTCGGTCAGATGGGAGGCAGCGTCGCTGACAACCTGTCGCGGTGGATCAGCCAGTTTTCCAGCGAAGGCCGCGAATCCACGCTGACGATGGGCGAGGTCGAGGGACGCAGTTATCACATGGCCAATGTCACCGGAACCTATCAGAAGCCGGACGGTCCACCGGTTCTGCGAAAGACAGTACCCACACCCGGCTACGCGATGCTGGCCGTTATTATCGAAGTCGAAGGCAAGGGCAATTATTTCCTGAAACTGACCGGTCCGAAAAAGACGGTCGAAGCCCAGGCCGAAGCACTTCGCAAAGCCTTCGGCGGTGATGCCGACAAGGAAGAACCCTACGAGATTTAGCGCTCCAAAAGTCAATCGCCGGTGGAGGGTACCGGCCAGGAACCGCGGGAGGCCGTCGGAAGGGCGACGCTGCCGCAGAGCCGCTGCCGAATCGGACGACCTTAGGGACGCGCGGCTCGGCAGAAGCCTCGGCCTTCCGATGGTTGCGCAAAACAACCGACGATGATCGCAGCACGTCTCAAGACGCTTTCCGACGGCTGCGCCGCACAACTTCTGCGAAGATGTGGTACCCGCGGAGGGCGCATGTCCGGGAGAGCGAGGCTTCTGTCGGGAGGTCGGACCGTTTCTCAGCCGTCGAATATTCCAGCCGCCATACTAAGGACGGCTGCGTCGCCTGGCGGCTGTTTTTCATTCATCGGCGGGCACAGACTGCCGTAACGGCGCTGCCTCATTTTGCGGCGACACCGCTCGGGCGTTCCCGAGTCGCGATTCGGGCGCGGGTCGGCATCCAGCGCAGGCAGGCGTGACCGGCCGTCATGTGGTCCGACGGCTGAGCCATGCAGATTCCGGCGGCCAGCAGAATCACATGATCTCCATCGTTCAGCGGAAGGCAGCCGTTGGTCGCCAGCACCTCATCGAACCGTGACAGAATGGTGGGCACAGAAGACGAAATCGTGTTGCCGTAGCGTTCCAGGTTGTTCAGAAACTCGACCTCCGGGAACTCCCTGGCGGCTGCGGCGATCAAAGCTTTCAACAGTTTTCCGCTGGGTTGATGCGGCACGGCGACGATGCGCTGACCGGGCAGTCGCTCAATGGACAGCAGCGCTGACCGCAGATTGTCCAGCATCAGTTCGATGCCGTGCAGAAACACGGGTTCCGGATTCATGCGCATCACGGTTCGGCGGCATTTTTGACCTCGAAAGCTGAACACATCCGTCGTGTCCCTGTGGAACAGCGGCAGTGAATTCGCGCGGCGTTCGGGCGGAAGGTGAAAGTCATCGGTCCGAACCTGAGAAACCGGCAGGCATGTTCTGAGTTCGCCACAGTGTTCAGCGACGGCAGCGGTTGCGCCGGCGGAAACGATTCCGCAAAACAATCGATCGGCGGCATCGTGCCAGGTTTCGGGAACCTCCACGGACACCAGTGCTACAGCGGAATCGGGACTGGAATTTTCCAGCAGCAGTCCGGCGTCTCGCAGCATTCTCAAGAAACCGGCACAGCCGTGATTGGCCGGCGAAATCAGATTGGCGGGCAGAGCGAACCGTTTTGTCAGTTCCGCGGCCAGATGTTCGCAGGCCAGCGGATCCGTGTGGGAGTGGCACAGCAGGACGGATGTGAAATCCCTCAGCCGGCGGCCGCTTTGTTCTTCCAGGCGGGTACAGACCGCCGCCGCCAGATCGGCCGGGGAGACTCCCGGAGCCAGCAGCCGCCGCGTTGCGATTCCCGTTGAGCGCAGAATGTTCTTTGTGCTCGCAAAACCGTCATTTCCGCCAAGTTGCGACAGCCGCAGCACCTGTTGATTGTTCAGCTCCTCGAACAGTTCGCTCCGGTCAAACACGTCGACAATCGTGGACAGGCCGATGTCGGCACGACCGGAAAGGTGCTGCGATTTCACGAATAACGTCCTGTCTGTTCGAACCAGCCTGCCTTCGTCGTGCAGGCGTTTCCGATGATTCTGTTTTCAGTTCCACACGCGACGCGGGCATTCTGCAGAACCGCTGCGGGAGTTTAACACGAATTTCGCCTGGCTTTCACGAATACCGCTTGAGAAATCCGTGCGGCGGGTCGTCCGGGGGGATGATCCCTGGTTCACCGCATTCGCGAAACCGGAAGCATTCGATTCGGGTCTGCGCCATTGACAGGAACTTTGTCCGATGACTGCTCGTTCCACAAGTTCGCGAAGAACCTGCGGCACGCGATTCTGACGACTTCAGGCGCGGCGACCGGTTCCGCTGTCGCGACGGATTATTCGTCGAGTGGCCTGCAGTCGTTGTCGAAAGGAATGCTCCGCCGTCGCGCCGATCCGGTGAGCATTGCCTGCCGCCACTTCACGGACGATTGCCTGTTCACCTCACTGCCGGAGGACGCCTGGCCTGATACACTACCACTGCGCAAACATTCATTGCTCGAGGAAAAACCAGGACACCATGCTTCGAATCACCGGCGGAAGAATCTACGACCCGGCCAATGGAATTGATGGCCAGATCAAAGACCTGTGTGTCGACAACAGCGGTCGCTTCGTCGAATCGATCGACGGCGGACGAACGATCGACGCTTCCGGCATGATCATCTTTCCGGGCGGCGTCGATGTGCATACTCACGTGGCCGGCGGAGCCATGAATTTCGCCCGAGCGATGACGCCGGAAGATCACCGACGCACGCAGGCTTTTATTCGCACCAAAACGCGACGCTCCGGTTTGGGAGGAATGGCACCCACGACGTTCGCCACCGGGTATCTGTACGCAGGCATGGGCTGGACCACGGTCAACGAAGCCGCCGTGCCAGTGCTGTCCGCGCGGCATACTCACGAAGAACTGAACGACATCCCGATCGTCGACAAGGCGTCGCTGACGCTGATGGCCAACAACGAAATTGTGCTGAACCTGCTGGAAGACGGTGAATACGAGCGAGCAAAGAACGTCGTCGCGTGGTATCTGACGGCGGCGAAATCGTACGGCATCAAGGCTGTCAATCCGGGTGGCGTGACGTCATGGAAATGGGGCCGCGACGCAAAGCAACTGACTGACTCGATTGAAGGCTACAGCCGGCTGACTCCCGGCAACATCATCACGCAGCTTGCGCGGATCTGCCATGACCTGGGTCTGCCGCATCCGATGCACCTGCACTGCAACAACCTGGGGGCTCCCGGGAATATCTCAACAACGATCGACACGCTGAAACATCTGGAAGGTCATCGAGCTCACGTCGCCCATTCACAGTACCATGCCTACGGCGGCGACGGCTGGGATACCATGCGTTCCGAAACCGCTCAGCTTGCCGACTACTTCAATCAGCATCCTCACATCACTACGGACGCGGGAGCCGTTCTGTTCGGAGACACGGTCACCATCACCGCCGACGGCCCGTGGCAGCACCTGCTGTATAAGCTGACCGGCCGCAAGTGGGGAAATCTGGACGTCGAAAACGAAACCGGCTGCGGAATCGTGCCGTACACGTATCGACCGAGCAACCTGGTCAACGCCGTCCAGTGGGCCAGCGGGCTGGAACTGCTGCTGCTGATTAAAGACCCGTGGCAGGTCTTCTTGTCAACCGATCATCCCAACGGCGGCTGCTTCTGGCGCTATCCGGAAATCATTCAGCTGCTGATGTGTGCCGACTTCCGCCGGGAATGCGTCGCAAAACTTCCGGACCGCATCAAGGGCCGCATCACGCTGCCGGAGATCGATCGCGAATACACGCTGTACGAAATCGCGACCGCCATGTCGGCCGGTCCTGCCAGAGCACTCGGGCTTGATCGCAAAGGCAGCCTGGGCATCGGCTGCGACGCCGATATCGTGATCTATGAAGAAGAAGCCGACGTCGTGGAGATGTTTGGTCATCCCCGATACGTCTTCAAGGGCGGAGAACTGGTGATCGAAGACGGCGACATTCGCGAAACACCACACGGCCGCGAATTCATGGTGCTGCCATCCTTCGACCCGTCAACCGCTGACTTCCTCCGTCCACTGTTCGAAGACTGCTACACGATGTCGTTCGACAACTACCCGGTGGAAATGGAACGCATCGACCACGCGGAAGTTCGCGACTGTACACCGGCATGCGACAGCCACCGCATGTGATCGACGTTGCCCCGGCCAAAGTTGACCATCACTGTGTTCCGGTCTGGCACGGCCACAACGCGCTGCCCTACCAGTCGACACCGTATTGACGAAACACCTGCCGCAGCGCATTGATTTCGACAATTCGCACTCCCCGTTCTCGATCGCACCTGACAAATAATCTTGAGTCGTCTGGGGCGAACTTCATGTCGGCGGCCGGGTTTCCGGGGAGTTGTATTTCACACAGCAGGTTCGGTAAATCCTCGTGCCATGCCGACAGTTTCAGTTCTCCGGCTGCCGACGCGGATGCCATCAGACTGCCGTCCGAACTCAGTGCGAGCGCGGTCGTGCGGCCTGCGTGAATCTGGAAGCGGCCGATCTCGCGTTCCTGGCCACGTTCCAGACTGTACAGGATCGTTTCGCCGCTGCGGTTCGTCACCACGCCCCGATCCTCCGAACCTGAGATGGCGACGCAGTCGATATCCTCGCCCGTCGGCGCAGTTTGATCGACGTTGCTGACTCGGTTGACGAATCGGACCGTGTTGTCCGGCTCAAGCAGTCCCACGTGCCCCCAGCGATTACCGAACAGGAGTCTTCCGCCGCCGGCAGCGATCGCCCGGATACTGGTGTGATCGTTGATCGGATCCGTCCATTCGAAAATAGGTGCTGCATCCAGCGATTCCCATCGCAGCATTCGAACCTCGTCGTCGATCCCCACGACGGAGCCGTCAGGAGTCCTGGTCACAGGTCCGGCGAAATAGTCCGCCTGCGTTCTCGGCCGAACGGGGACGAGCCCCACTTGTCCAATGAAGATCTTTGGGCCTTTCGTACGTGATTCTACCGTGGCGAGATCGCTGACCTGCGGAGTGATTTCAACGGTCACACCGTGCCGCTGGACGTTTTCGGTTTCGAGCGGAGAAAAGTCACAGACATACCAGGTGTCGGCTCCGACCTCCGCAGGATAAGGCCTGAATTCCTGTTCGACTTCTTCCGGACCCGATCGAATTCTGACGATCAGCTTCTCGTTCTGTGGATGCGGGCAGTCCAGGAACTTTGCCGTTACATAGGGTCTCATAAGCGCAAAGTTCTGATTGAAATCCGCCAGCGGTGCTGCTTCATACGAATGACTGCGTTTGGATTCCGATGTCATAGCCAGCGGAATGAACTCACTCGCCACTCCCGGGATCGGTGCGAGACCATCGGACGTCAGCGAAAACAGAGTCCCTGGTTCATCAATAGCCACTGACACAGACAGATCCGAATTGACAGCCAATCCCGATGTATCGAAATGCGGTGCTCTCCACGACCCGTGATCTCCGAGCAACAGCCACTGGAGAATCTGTTTTCCCGTGTTGCAGTCAATCAACCGTACGCGGCCGGTGCGGACGGCGTATTCCATGGTGGCCAGTCGGTTGCCCGTGTCACTGATTGCGAACGCAGAGACAGGCAAACCACCAGGGGCCACCACCCTGAATGCGACGTTTCCTGCGGAAATCGACTGATCCGCCAGGGCTGATGCCGTCCTGAGTTCCAGGAGTCTGGCTTCAGAGTGTCCGGTCGTGAGTGCGAGGCTCGAACGGGCGAGCACTGTCACGAGAGGGTTGTCTGCCTGACTGAACGAATAAGTGCATTGCGGGGTTCCGGCCAGGGCGTCCCAAATACCAATTCCGATTCCTCCTTCTCGTATGGCCCCCGGAACATCGCTGGCGGAATGAATACCACCTGCAACAATACTTTGCGCGAAATCGAAGCCGTATGGCGGCGTTCCACCGTCGTTGGAAAGCCCAATGGAAGGAAGTGGAATTCCGGGAAATCCGGTCGACGCGTCGAAAATCCAATTGTGACTGGCACTCGGTGAGTCTGTGTGCAGTTCCTCGGGATCCTCGACCCACGCGGTCAGAATCGATGAGTCGCTGGAATCCCAAAGTCGCATGGTCCGGTTCTTCGATAATCCGTTCGGCAGCAGGTCCCAGAGCTGTTTTCCAATTAGGGTTGTGTCGAAGAAATTCAGACCGTAATTGTCTCCGAGAAGCACGCTCCCATCAGGCCGAACAATAAAGTCGTGGAGTCTGGCCGGGTACAGAGTATTGACCTGCCGCGTCGTCGGATGCAGTTCGCAGAACCTCAGGTCATCGCCCTCTAGAAAATAGATTCGCTCCCCGTTCATCGAATAGGAAACTTGAGTAATGCCCTGCTTACGTTCACCGATTGAAATGTGGCAATTCAGAACTGCCGTGCCGTCATCGGAACGCGTCCATTCCAGCAGTTCGCCGTTTCGGGTGCCTGCAGCGACTCGATTGCCATCTGGCGACAGGCAGACACTTCGGAAACCGTCTGGACGGTTGGACGATGCCGGAGTCGTATCAAAATCGCACGTGAACCAGGGAGCAATCGCAATATCCCCGTCTCCCTGACGAACAATCTCCACGACATGGACGCGGCAGATCGGACGGCCCCGGATTTCCGCCATAGCAACAAATCGCCCGTCCCTCGTGCATGCCAACCCGCCGAGCTGTGAGTCAATGGGCAGTATCTTCCTGAGACGCACGTCGGGAGTAATCAGGGCGGTGGCAATGTGCGAGCGAATCTGAACCGGGTCCTTTCCGTCGACATCCAGTTCAGCGGCTGAACGTAACAGGTCCAGAACTTCCCAGGTCCAGCCGGGCGGCTTTTCGCTGCTCTTGCGGCGAGCCTCATTGTCGAGACTGAAGTATCGCTGAATATCGGCCTGCACAACGGCGGCATCGCGTTCGGCCTGCATCAGAAACAAGAGCGGGATGCCGGCACTGACCAGTACGAGCAGGCAAACGGCAAGTACGAAAGCAGCAATCGTTGTCGGATGACGTCTGCCGTACCGAACGCACCGACCAGCGAAACCCAGCCGCCGTGACAGAATTGGCTCTCCATTCAGATAGCGCTGCAGCTCGGCCCTGAGTTCCGCAGCAGTCGCAAATCGCCTGCCAGGATTCTTGTCCAGGCATTTCAGACAGATCGTCTCCAGGTCGATGTCCACGTCCGGATTGACGAGTCGCGGGGAAACCGGGTCCGATTCCAGGACCTGTCGAAACACCTCCACCGGCTTCGCTGCCTGAAATGGCGGTCGTCCTGTCAGGCAATGGTAAATGGTGGCTCCCACGGAATAGATGTCAGCCGCCGGTGTCGCCGATTCAGCAATCCCCGATGCCTGCTCCGGTGGCATATAGGCCGCTGTGCCCAGGACAAGACCCGATTCCGTCAGCGGATCACCGCTTTCCAGGCACTTTGCCAGACCGAAGTCGCTGAGCAGCGGTCGTCCCGCTCCGTCGATCAACACGTTGCCCGGCTTGATGTCGCGATGAACAATGCCTTCGCTGTGGGCGTAACGAAGAGCGTCGGCCAGTTGCAGAGCCAATTCGCCCGTTGCTCGCGAACTCATCGGCTCATTCCGCAGGTGTGTACTCAGCGGTTTTCCGTCGACGAGTGACATTGAAAAATAGGGCAGGCCATCGGCGTTTCCTGCTTCGAAGACGGTGACGATTCCCGGATGATTCAGTCGGCCGATCGCCGCGATCTCCGCTTCGAAGCGCGCCAGAGCCTGCGGATCTGATGCCTTCAGCAGTGGCAGCGTTTTGAGTGCCACAAAGCGATCCGGGCTGAGTTGCCGTGCCTTGTAGACAATTCCCATGCCGCCTCCGCCAAGAACCTGGATGATCTCGTAGTTTCCAAATCGATCCGGAAGCGCGGGTGACGGCCCCCTGGCCGCCAGCGTGAGACTCGGAAGCACCTGCGCGATCGTCGACGGGAAGGCGGCGTCATCTGTCGCTCGGGATGCCTTTCGAAATGACGACCGCATCCTGCTGATGCCAGAGAGGTCGATACCAAGACTCTGAACGTATTCCGCCAGCGAGAGTTCTGTCTGTCCCGCGCGCATGCGGTATTCAAGATCGATGCGGATCAGTTCAGACAGCAGAGCCGATCGAAGTTCGGCGTCGACGAGGTCCAGCCATTCCGGAACCACCGGAGCCGAACCGTTCTGCCACGCCAGCTCGAATTCGTCGCAGACGGCATCAATCCGCGACCATGAATGCGACTCGCTTGTCATCTCAGGGAATCCCCGTGTGACCCTCACATAAGCTCATTATCGAATCCCGTGTCGGTAACAACATGACGCCGTAGGGTTGTTCCTGCAAGCCGGGCACTTCGATCATTTCCGGATTCATTGGGGAATCCAGGGGGATGCTGCAGCTGCCAGTCACGTCGGTATGGCAGACAAATCTGCAACGGGTGGTGACCGCTGCGGGACCGAGTCGACGGACCGGATCGACAAGGTCAGTCAACTCCGCTCGCGCCACACGTTCGCTTCAGAACATCTTGGCGGTGGACCATCGGCATTTCCAATCCAGCAGTGTGTTTCCAGCACAACAATCACCCGGATGAGCCTGAATCTCTGAAATCGTTGGCATAAGAGACCAACCCGCTTTACAACTGTTTGTGCCGGTTTTCGTCGTGCTGCGACCAGGCCTGAGACCGCAGGTGTCGGCAGTGGATTCCGCGGCTGGATGCACGCCTGGAGTTCCCGGTCCGGCGGACACCGACAGTTTCGAGTGACAACGATGGCTCCAGATGCAGATTTCCAAAATGCTCACACTGGTATTACCGAATTGCTGTTTCGAGTTCAGCGGTCGCGGGATGAAGATGCTGTCAACCGCCTGTGGAACGTCTACTTCCGGCAACTTGCCCGCGTGGCGAAGAAGCTCCTGAGAAATTCGCCGAATGCCGTACACGACGGTGAAGATGCGGCGCTGAGTGCATTCCACAGTTTTATTCAGCGGGCCGAAGACGGCCGCCTGACACCCGTCGCAAACCGGGATGAACTCTGGCGGCTGCTGGTCACGATCACGCTTCGCAAGGTCCAGCGCCGGTACGAACACGCCGCGGCAAAGAAACGACGGATGCCGGACGATCTCTCGAAGCGTATCCGCGGATCGGAGGCACACATCGTCGAACAGCTCCGCATTGAGATGCGTGACCTGCTGGCCAGCCTGCCTGACGACACGCTTCACACGATCGCTGTGATGCAGTTGGAAGGACATTCCATTTCGGAAATCGCCGAGTCGCTGGGTGTCGCCCGAACGACCATTGACCGCAAGCTGAGGCGCATTCGGGCTTTGTGGTCGCGCCAGACCGGCGACTCAGAAGACACGACGCCGTAGAGCCAATGGTCTCGCTGCAATTCCTGACAACTGTTGGATCGCGCAAATGAACAAATCACTCCTGATCGTCGTTTTCCTCATGTCAGCCAACGGCCGCCACTTAACGGACGGTCTACCGACGCAGGAAGCTTCCCCCGACGTCACAGCGCGTCTCACTCGTGAAGAGGGACGTCACGAAGCGGTTCGCGCAGTGCCCACAGCCACCACGGCGCAAACGCAAGGGACGGTGATGTACCCAGCCGCTGTACCTGTCCGTCAGCAAACCGGCGTTGAGGCGCAGCGCACTCTCGAAGTCGCCGGCCCCGCTATCCCCGCTGTGGCCGCACGAGTCGCTGAAAAGTCGTTTCCGGCTCGGAGCTACCGGTTTTGCTCCGCGGACGACGACGATTCACCGGCAGACGACAGTTCAACGCCAGAAGACGCGGAACCTGCGGAATGTGCGTATGACTGGGAGTGCCGATACGGAACGCTGCATCGCAAGGCGATCGACTGGTGCGGGCGTCGCGGCAGCTACGGCTTCCCCGTCTTTCACACAGCGACCGATAGATCGGGCGAGACGATTCACGGACTTGTGTATCTCAGGCGATCCGCCTGCACCTACTATCAAAACGTTCCGTCGTACAAGCTGGGCCTGAAAGACCGGGCTACACCGGTACAGATGCTCCGTGCCGCACGAACCTGGGCGACAGACCAGGGACACGTCGGCGGCGTTGCGAATTGCCATCGAACCCGGCACGCCTATCCGGCGTGTCTGAACGGCATCATTGCCATCAATGCGGGCTTCGCAGACGAATTGCAGGTTTCGGCTGCCACACTGAAGCTCGGTGAAGCGCCGTCGATCGAAGACGTGTACCGAAAAGTGCATGACTATTGCCGCTCAAGGCCCGAGTATGCCAGTGGGTTTCCAAACGGCAACCGGAGCGACGATCCTTACCCGGAAACACTGTACAGCATTGTGGCCATCAGAATAAACGCGGCGACGTACAAACAGGTTCCCGCCGCGGAACTCGATGTCGACCCCAAATTCCAGCCGGAGCGGCCCGCCGAGTGGGGCAAATGACGCTCGACAAGCCTGAACACCTGTTCGCATTTTTGCCTGCCCACCAGTGAACAGATGGCAAGTTCGACCGCGATTCCTGGCGAATTCTGCCGATTCTGTCGAATTTGCCGCTGCACATCGCCGCTGGAATCTCACTGAAAGTGTTGTCGGCCGACCCACTGCGCGACAACCAGAAGACCTACTGAGTCCCGCGTCAGCCACAGGAGAATTCTCCTGTGGTTTCAGTACCGGGGGTGCGCATCGTGGCCGACGCTTCCGACTATCAATGAGGCGTGGCAGGCCAGCCGATGAATCTCTCTCAAATCCTCCGCAGATTTTGCGAGCAAACCCAGTCCCGATCATTCCGGCGAACTTCGCGGGCCTACCGTCGCCGCACTACAGCAGAACGGCTTGGAAGCCCCATGCTGCTCGCCGCCACCAACCCGCTGCCGCTGTCGAGCCTGAACGGCACGAACGGCTTCCGGCTTGATGGTGTTGGTGTGGATGACTGGTCGGGCTACTCGGTGAGCGACGTTGGCGACGTGAACGCTGATGGCTTCGACGACTTGGTTATCGGTGCATCCTCAGCCGACCCCGGCGGAAAGCAGAACGCCGGTTCAAGCTACGTCGTGTTCGGCAGGTCCGGCGGCTTCACGTCCGGATCCGACCTTTCAGCCCTGAACGGATTGAATGGCTTCCGCATTGACGGCATCGATGTCGGTGACAACTCAGGCCGTTCCGTGAACACCGCAGGCGACGTAAATGGCGATGGATTTGACGATCTGATTATCGGAGCGTTCTTCGGAGATGCCGGGGCAAGTAACGCCGGCGAAGTCTATGTCGTGTTTGGGAAATCCGGTGGTTTTGCGTCTGCGATTAACCTGTCGGCGCTCGATGGCGCGGTCGGCTTCCGGCTTGACGGGATTGACATCGACGACCGAGCCGGTGTCTCCGTAAGTGGCGCCGGCGACGTGAACGGCGACGGATTCGACGACCTGATCATCGGAGCGTATTTCGCAGATGTGGGTGCGAATAGCTCCGGTGAGAGCTACGTCGTGTTCGGAAAGTCGGGCGGTTTCGGTTCAGCGATTGACCTCTCGGCTCTCAACGGCTCCAACGGATTTCGCCTTGACGGAATTGATGCTGGTGACTTGTCCGGCATTTCGGTGAGCACTGCAGGTGACGTCAACGGAGACGGGTTTGGCGACGTTATTGTTGGAGCGAGTTTCGGCAAGGCCGGTGTCAACGCCGTGGGCGATAGCTATGTGGTGTTTGGGGCTTCGGCCGGCTTTGCATCGGCAGTTGATCTCGCAACGCTCGATGGGACCACAGGATTCCGCGTCGACGGAGTCGACGTTGACGACTCTGCAGGCCGAGCCGTGAGCAGCGCTGGCGATGTGAACGGCGATGGCTTCGATGATCTGATCATTGGAGCGTATCGATCGGATATCAGCGGCCTCAACAGCGGTCAGAGCTACGTAGTGTTTGGGAAGTCCGGCGGTTTCGCCTCGGCGATTGAACTGTCGGCTCTGAATGGAACAAATGGATTCCGCATCGACGGAAAGAACGCCGGTGATCAATCAGGCTGGTCGGTTTCAGGCGCTGGCGATACGAATGGAGACGGCTTCGACGATCTGATCATCGGCGCGCGTTGTTTGCGGATCCGGGCATGAGCAACGCAGGCGAGACATATGTTGTCTTTGGAAAGCCGGGCAGCTTTGCGTCTGCGTTGAACCTGTCGGGACTCGACGGTGTGAACGGATTTCGAGTCGAAGGAATTGACATCGACGACAGCTCAGGCGTCTCGGTCAGCGGTGCTGGGGATGTGAACGGCGATGGCTTCGATGATCTGATCATTGGAGCGTTTCTTGGAGATCCCGGGGCGGGCAACGCCGGCGAAACCTATGTCGTGTTTGGCGGCAATTTCACGGGTGGAGCTGAGACACTGGTTGGCACCGATGGCGGGGACACGCTGACGGCGGTTCAGGGTGCGGGAGCGGTTGACATTCTGATCGGGGGCCGCGGCGGCGATGTTCTGATCAGTGACGGCGGTGCCGATGTCCTGCGCGGTGGCGAAGGCGATGACGTGCTGGCGATTCCCGACGTTGACTTTAGCAGCACGCGTCGTCTGCTTGGTGGCAACGGCATCGACACGCTGCGGCTGGATGGCAGCAGTCTGACGCTCGATCTGACGGCGATTCCTGATAACCGCATCGTTGATGTGGAGGAAATCAATCTGGGAACGGCGTCCGGCAACACCCTGGTTGTGTCGGCTCTGGAAGTTCGCAACCTGTCGACCCACAGCAACACGCTGACCGTGCTTGGCACCGGTAGCACGGTGCAGTTCGCCGACGGCGGCTGGTCGGCACCGACAACAGTCACCATCAGCGGCACCAGCTTTCTGCAGTACACGAATGGCAGTGCGGTCCTGAATGTCCAGTCCGGACTGGATGTGCCGGTTGCAGCCATCAGTCTGGGGTCCCTGAACGGTACGACGGGGTTTCGGTTAGATGGGATTGACGAGAATGACGTGTCGGGGACTTTTGTGTCCGGTGCGGGTGATTTTAACGGCGACGGGTTCGACGATCTGATTGTCGGAGCCTTCCTGGCGGATCCCGGCGGCCGGACGGATGCCGGCGAAACCTATGTCGTGTTTGGCAGGTCAGGAGGGTTTACGTCGGCGATCTCCCTGAGTTCGCTCAACGGCAGCAACGGCTTCCGGATTGACGGAATCGACGCCAATGATCTGTCGGCACACGTCGTCTCGACCGCGGGAGACGTGAATGGCGACGGCCTGGACGATCTGATCATCGGAGCCTTCCGTGCAGACGTCGGGGCTGCGGACACGAGGGAAGGCGAGAGCTACGTCGTCTTCGGGAAGTCCAGTGGCATCGGGTCGGCGCTGGCCCTGAGCGGCCTGACGGCCGCCGACGGGTTCCGGATCGACGGGATCAATGCCGGTGACGAATCCGGCGGAGCGGTCTCGGCGGCCGGTGACTTCAATGGTGACGGTTTCGATGACCTGATCATCTCAGCGTACAAGGCTCACCCGTTTGGCATCAGCAACACCGGTGAAACGTATCTGTTGTACGGCAAGTCGGCGTTTGGTTCCTCCGTATCACTGGGCAGTCTGAGTGCCGGCGATGGTTTCCGAATGGCACCAAATTCCGCAGCGAACGCCGGGGATGGATTCGGCAGGTCCGTTTCCGGTGCCGGCGATGTGAACGGAGACGGCTACGCCGACCTGATCGTGGGAGCCTGGCTGGCGGATGCCGGTGGCGCGGCGGACAGTGGTCAGAGCTACGTGGTGTTCGGCCGCTCCAGCGGTTACGCCGGGCTTCAGAACGTGAATTTTCTGACGAACGGCATCAACGGATTCCGGATTGATGGTGTGGCCCCCGGCGGACGAATGGGTACCAGCGTCTCAGGAACCGGGGACATCAACGGAGACGGGCTGGATGATCTGATTCTCGGGGCTTACCTGACAGACCCCGCCGGGAATACGGATGCCGGTCAGACGTTCGTGATCTTCGGCCGGTCGACGGGCTTTCCGGCCACGATTTCGGTGTCCTCGCTGGACGGCACGAACGGGTTTCGGCTGGACGGAGTCGATGCATTGGACAAGTCCGGCTTCTCCATTTCGGGTGCCGGTGACGTGAACGCCGACGGCTTCGATGACCTGCTGATCGGGGCTCTCGCGGCGGATGGCGGTGGAAACACGGATGCCGGCGAATCGTATCTCGTGTTTGGTACGGCGGCGGGATTTGCGTCTGTCATTTCGCTGGATGTGCTGGACGGTACCAACGGAATTCTCATCACCGGTGCGGCTGCCGGTGACCTTTCGGGCATTTCGGTATCGTCGGCGTTTGATGTGAACGGCGACGGCTACGATGACGTCCTGATCGGAGCCTACCACGCCGCCGTCGGGGCATCCGCAAATGCTGGTGCGACGTACGTGGTGTTTGGGGGAACTTCACCGGCGGAGCGGAAACTCAGGTTGGCACCGATGCCGGGGACACGCTGACAGCGGTTCAGGGTGCGGGAGCCGTTGACATTCTGATCGGGGGCCGCGGCGGTGATGTTCTGATCAGCGACGGCGGTGCCGATGTTCTTCGCGGCGGTGAAGGCGATGACGTTCTGGCAATTCCGGACGTTGACTTTAGCAGCACACGGCGACTCGTCGGCGGCAACGGTCTCGACACGCTGCGACTCGATGGCAGCAGTCTGACGCTTGATCTGACGGCGATTCCTGACAACCGCATCGTCGATGTGGAGGAAATCGATCTGGGCACGGCATTCGGCAACACGCTGGTTGTGTCGGCTCTGGAAGTCCGCAATCCTGTCCGGCCACACCAACACGCTGACCGTGCGAGGCACCGGCAGCACCGTGCTGTTCACCGACGGCGGCTGGTCCGCACCCACAGCAGTCACCCTCAGCGGCACCAGCTTCCTGCAATACACCAACGGCTCAGCTATCCTGAACGTGCAGTCCGCACTGGCACCGCGACTCGCAGTCATCAGTCTGGCGTCACTCAACGGGACGACCGGATTCCGACTGGATGGCGTCGCGGCTTTTGATTTTTCCGGCCGATCAGTGAACTATGCCGGCGACGTGAACGGCGACGGTTTCGACGACCTGATTATCGGAGCTTCCGATGCCGATCCCCGTGGCAACGCCAGCGCGGTTCTTGCTACGTCGTGTTTGGAAAATCTGCTGGTCTCGCATCGGCGATCGACCTGTCAGCGCTGGATGGCACGAATGGCTTTCGGCTCGACGGGACGGTGACCGGGGACTACGCAGGCGTTTCTGTGAGCAGTGCCGGCGACGTCAACGGCGATGGCTTCGACGATTTGATTGTCGGGCTCCCTATGCCGATCCCTTGGCAACCCCGTCGCGGGTTCGAGCTACGTCGTGTTCGGGAAGTCCGGAAGTTTTGCCTCGGCAATAAATCTCTCGACACTCGACGGCACGACCGGATTCCGCCTGGACGGTGCCGCGGCCAACCTTCTTCCGGCTGGTCGGTCAGCCACGCGGGTGACGTCAATGGGGACGGCTTCGGCGATTTCATCATCGGGCCGCGTTGCCGATCCCGGCGGGAATTTCGCAGCGGGTTCCAGCTACGTCGTGTTCGGGAAGTCCGGCGGTTTTCCTCAGTCGTGAATTTGTCAACTCTTGACGGGAACACAGGATTCCGGCTGGACGGGGTCGCGGCCTTAGATCAGTCCGGCCGGTCCGTCAGCGATGTCGGCGACGTGAACGGTGACGGCTTCGACGATCTCATCATCGGGCTCGCGATGCCGATCCCGGAGGGAATTCCCAAGCGGGTTCGAGCTACGTCGTGTTCGGTAAGTCCGGCGGTTTTTCCTCAGTCGTGGATTTCTCAACGCTTGACGGGAACACGGGATTCCGGCTGGACGGTGGTGCGGCCTTCGATCACTCCGGCTGGTCCGTAAGCCGTGCGGGCGATGTCAACGGCGACGGCTTCAACGATCTCATCATCGGAGCTGGCGATGCCGATCCCGGAGGGAATTCCTATGCGGGATCGAGCTATGTTGTGTTTGGGAACTCCGGTGGTTTTCCCCTGGTGGTGAATCTGTCAACGCTGGACGGGTCCACAGGCTTCCGCCTCGACGGGGTCGCATCTGACGACCGTTCTGGCATCTCCGTGAGCGATGCCGGCGACATGAACGGGGACGGCTTCGGCGATTTCATCATCGGAGCTCGCGTTGCCGATCCCGGCGGGAATTTCGCAGCGGGTTCCAGCTACGTCGTGTTCGGGAAGTCCGGCGGTTTTTCCTCAGTCGTGAATTTGTCAACTCTTGACGGGAACACGGATTCCGGCTGGACGGGGTCGCGGCCTTAGATCAGTCCGGCTGGTCCGTCAGCGATGTCGGCGACGTGAACGGTGACGGCTTTAATGACGTGGTCATCGGGGCCTTCGGTGCCGATCCCGGTGATAAGAACGCAGCGGGTTCCAGCTACGTTGTGTTTGGCGGCAATTTTACCGGCGGCGCCGAAACGCAGGTTGGCACGGATGGTGGGGACACGCTGACGGCGGTTCAGGGAGCGGGAGCCGTTGACATTCTGATTGGCGGCCGCGGCGGCGATGTTCTGATCAGTGACGGCGGACCGGATGTGCTGCGCGGCGGCCAGGGTGATGACGTGCTGGCGATTCCGGACGTCGATTTCTCATCCACACGACGTCTGCTCGGCGGCAACGGAATCGACACGCTCCGACTGGATGGCAGCGGTCTGACACTCGACCTGACAGCCATCCCCGATAACCGCATCGTTGACATTGAGGAAATCGACATCACCGGCAGCGGTGCCAACATCCTGACGCTGAATCGGCTGGAGGTGCTGAACATCTCTTCGCATTCGAACACACTGCTGGTTCGCCGCGACGGAGACGACATCGTCAACATCGGCACAGGCTGGACTCAGCAGGCCGACGAAATCATCGGTCCGGAAACGTTCAACGTCTACACACAGGGAGCCGCCACGCTGAAGGTCCAGGCAGTCGCTGTCCCCGCAACGATCGCCGGTCGTCACATCTTCTACAACAACTCGGCCTACGACTTTGATTCGGACCCATTGACAGCTCCGTTCGGCACCGGCAGCGCCGCGGCAGATGCCAACGACGACTTTGCGATCGCCACGGATAAGTCCGCTCTGCAGGCCGGCAGCAAGGCCACATTTGCCAACTACACCAGCTTCAGCAATGGCATCAACGGCATCATGGTGGACATCGCCGATCTGGCCGGTACACCGACGGTGTCCGACTTTCAGTTCCGAATTGGCAACGACAACAACCCGACCGGCTGGTCCGCGGCCCCGGCTCCGACGAGCATTACGGTTCGCTCGGGTGCCGGGGCTGGCGGCTCCGATCGAGTCACGCTGATCTGGCCGAATAACGTCATCCAGAAGACCTGGCTGCAGATCACGGTCCTGGCGACGCCAAATACCGGACTGGCGAGCGACGATGTCTTCTACTTCGGAAACGCGATCGGCGAAACCGGCGATGCACCGACGGCCAACGCCTTCGTGAACGCGGTCGACCGAACGCGAATTCTGAATAATCCAAAAACGTTCCTGAACCGCGCGACCGTCACGGACCTGCACGACATCAATCGCGACAGTCTGGTCAATGCGATCGATCGCACGATTGCTCTGAACAACGGCACCACATTCCTGACCGACCTGAATCTGATCGATCTGACAGGTGGAGGCGGAGGCGGTGCAGCCGCTGTCGGTCAGCCGGAGGCCGGTACGGGAATTCCAGGATCGTCAGGGATCGCGGATTCCGGCCAGGTTTCGCTTGTTCCGATGCAATCGGCAACTGTCGTTCCGTCGGCATCACGACAACCGACGGACATCGCAACGCTGTTCAGCGCTGTCTCAGGCACTGCCGTCGATGCAGTGCGAGACTCGATTGGTCCGGCAGACACTGGCCCAGCGATCCAGCTTCCGTTGATGTCACGGGGACCTTCACGTTCGTCGTCCGCCAGACGACCGGCTCCTGCTCGACTCGAAACGGCATCCGTTCCAGCCCCGGTCGCGGAAGACCGGTTCCCGGATTTCGTCGGCGATGTGCTGGACTCATTGTTCGGAGCCGAGGACGAACGCGAGCGGCTGCTCGGTGAATTGTTGTTTCTGATCTGATGACGGTCTGCCGCTGCGGCGGCGTGGTTGGTGACGCGTCGCGGCGTTTCCTGAAGTTTCCTGTAATTCACTCATGGGGGAAGTTGTTGATGTCATACCGTATGTTTGTCCTGACAGTCATTGCGATAACCGCCGTCAATGGCTCGTTGACCAGGGCTGCCATCATCCGTGTCGAAGACACAACGCTGCAGGCGAACACCGCCGGTCAGATTGTTCGGATTCTGGGCAGCTATGAAGGGCGCCGGCGCTCGCCGCCCTGGACGGTGTCAATTTCAGCGTACTGCTTGGCAGAGGCGGACCGGATCTGGGTCTTCCGGGAAATATCACCGGCCCGGCGATCACCGGTATCAATCTGAAGCCGGTCGGCGGTGTCCTGTCGGGATTCACCAGCGCCCAGAACGAAATCGACCTGGGCGGACTGACACAGATCGTTCAGGCAGATCTGCTGCGTGCCGACGCGGATGTTCCAATCACCGGCGCCTTCACGGACCAGTTGCTCGCCGAACTCATCGTCGACACAACCGGCTTCGCAAGCGGGACGTTTCAAGTCGCGCTTCAGGACAGTGACCTGGGGGTCACGTCAACGTTTCTTGGCGGCGTGGGCGGCAGTCTGCCGACGACGCTGCAGTCCGGCTCGTTGACGATTTCCGCCGTGCCGGAGCCGGGGACTGTTGGCCTGCTGGCCTGCACATCCTGTATTCTGGTTGGTGCCCGCGTTCGCCGTCGCTGGTCGCGCGCGAGTCAACATGACCTCCGAACTTCTGCACGATGCGCTCCCACAGTGTCGTGATCTGACACCATGTGCCGTCCATGCGGTCTGCGAGGCTGTGCGGGCGGTTTTTTTTTTATCCATGGAAGTGACACCGGGAGCTGATGGAATCTGAGTCGCCGAACCTTCGTGAGTCCGAAGCCGCGCCGTCGCGGTCGCTGCGTTGTCATTCCGATTCTCGGGATGCACCGCAGCGGGACATCGATGGTGGCTCGGGCGCTGAATCTGATGGGCCTCGAACTCGGCCAGCCGCTGCTGGAAGCAACGCCGGACAACCCGCACGGCTACTGGGAAAACACGTTCTTCGTTCAGGTCAACGCGGAACTTCTTCAGACGCTTCGCTGTGATCCTGATGGCTTCGCACCGCCTGAACAGTTGCTGCAGCTTCCGAAACTGTACGAACGCGTTGTCGTTGAGAATCATCGCCGGGAACAAATTCGCCAGTTCATCCGCGACGGTTTTTCATCCTCCGTCTGGGGTTGGAAGGATCCTCGAACAGTTCTGACTTTCGGCGTCTGGCAGCGACTGCTGACGGAGTTCGGCTATTCCGATATTCGGCCTGTCGTTGTGGTGCGGCATCCGGAAACCGCGATGCGATCGCTGATCCGCGCGCGAGCGGGGCACGGCCGGCGTTCGCATCCAGAACGGCGAACTGGCGGGCATGGCCGGCAACCTGTGGCAGGCATACAACCGAATCCTGTGGGACCGCTGTCGGGAACGACTGGCTGATCTGCACGTACGAGTCACTGACCTGCGCGAACGCCGCTGTTTCGCAGTTGAAGCGTATGGCTCGCTATTGTGGTCTCGACGAAGCACGCGCCGATCTGGCAGCAGAATCGATTCGGCCGCACAGGTGGCGGCGGCGCGGGATTCAGTGGGCTCCGTCGACGGCCGCCTGGTCGAACTCTATGAACGATTTGCTCAGCGGACCGCACCGGGGGATTCCAGTGTTATTGGTTGCAGTGATCCGGACGAAGCTCGCCTGCTGCGCCGTGCGGAGGATCTGAAGCGAAACGGCCGGATCGATGCCGCCGTCGAACTGCTGGAGAAAGCTCTGAACCTGCGGCCACAGTACCGGGCGGCCCGGTTTCTGCTGGGCTATACACTGATGGAGACCGGTCACATCACACGGTCGGCCGAACATTCGAACCGGCTGATCGAAGCGAATCCGAACGATGCCGCAGGGCACGGGCTGAGAGCCTTCGGGCTGACTCAGCAGGCCAGGATCGAAGATTCCATCACCGCGTTCCGCGAATGCCTGAGATGTCTGCCGTCGAACAACGTGGCCTTGTCGAACCTGCTGTTTTCGGGCGCTATACGGAGACCACCACGACGCCGACGCGGTGACGCAACTGCATATCGAAGCGTCGCGGGAGATCGAACGAAACGTGCAGATCACCGCAGTCACGGAGCGGCTTCCACCGCTGAAGCAGCCGGGTGCCGGGTCTCGCCCACTGCGAATCGGCTACCTTTCCGGCGACTTGAAGAAGCATCCGGTCGGCTATTTCCCTGCGGCCCATCCTGCAGCACCACGACCGAACCCGCGTCACTGCCTGCTGCTATCACACTTCACCCGCCGAAGACGACCTGACCGCCATTCTGAAAGCCGCGTCAGATGAATGGTGTGACGCGCACTCAATGTCCGACGAACAACTGACCGGACGGATTCGGCTCGACAACATCGATGTGCTGATCGATCTGTCGGGACATTCGCCGGCAACCGAGCGGGCGTGATCGTCCGTCGGGCAGCTCCCGTGCAGGTCATGTACCTGGGTATCCCTGCACATCCGGCTTCACACAGATGGACTATGTGTTGTCGGACAGCCATCTCAGTCCGGCCCGGTTCGAGAACCTGTACACGGAACGCGTGCAGCGGCTGGATCATTGCTTCCTGTGTTTTCATCCGTATCCAGATGCACCGGAAGTTGCTCCGCCGCCGTGTGAATCGAACGGCTTCATCACCTTCGGTTCGTTCAACAACCTGCCGAAGATCAGCCCTACCACCATTCGCCTGTGGTCGGATGTGCTGAAGGCAGTTCCGAATTCCAGGTTGGCGATCAAGGCTCTTTCATTTGTTGATGAAGGGACCCGCGAACTGTTTGCCGGACAGTTTGAACAACACGGAATCACCCGCAGCCGGATCGATTTGCTGCCACCCACAGTTCCGCTGGCGAAATTCCTGCACGAGTACCGCCGCATCGACATCGGCCTGGACCCTCTGCCCTACAACGGCGGCACCACCACTTGCGAAGCCCTGTGGATGGGAGTCCCCGTCATCACGCTGCCCGGCCGACACTTCTTCGAACGCATGGGACTGAGCATCCTGAAGAATTTGGGTTGCGAGGAGTGGATCGCCGAGTCTGCGGAAGATTTCGTCCGTTCAGTGCTGCGGAGGTTGCCGGTCGGCCGGAACAGCTTCGGCGTGATCGACGGGCGCTGCGAGATCGGATCCGTGAATCGCCGTTGTGCGACGGAACGTTGTTTACCCAGGGACTGGAACGTGCGTATTGCTCAATGGCATCATTCGGAAGCGGGATCGTCGACCAGTGATCGTCCGATTTGTCGCTGCTTCGCGGCCTCGTCGAGGGAACTCCTGTCTGTTCCAGCACTTTCGTCAGGGCGAACCGATAGTCGAGCACTCCCGGTGCCAGTTCGACTGCCCGGCGAAACGCGTGCAGTGCAGCGTCGTCATTGTGAAGCTGGTCTTCCAGAGTTCCCAGCAGGAACCAGTGCAGCGGGCTGCGGGAATTCGAAGTGATAAACCGGAGCTGTTCGGCTGCTTCGAAAATTTTCCGCTGCGAAACTGCAGTTCGGCCAGAATGTCGGTCAGTTCCAGACGTCCTTCCAGCGTCAGGTCGTCCAACTGCAGCCCCTGTACGGCGAGTTCGATGCCCTTGTCCGCTCGGTTGGAATCGCGTGCGATTCCCGCGAGAGCCGTCAGCAGTTCGGCGTCGCGCATACCGCTGGCGTAGGCTCGCCCGAGCAGTTCCTTCGCCAGGTCCATTCGCGGCATTTGTTCGTCGGATTTGCCCGCCATTCGAACCAGCTTCAGCGCCAGACCCAGGCACGGTCCCGATCCGCGGAGGGAAGATGGCTCAGCGACTGCAGCGAATCGAGCAGCAGCGACGGCGTCGGTTCCGAGTTTCCGCCGGTTTCGCTTCGTCATGAATTCCGATGCGATGATGCGTCGCCGCGACGTGTGTGACCTCCGTGTCGCCTCGCGGCATGTGACATCCGGGCGCAGTTGTCCTGATTTTTGGATTCGCGAATATCCAGCGGCATTCGGCAGGGCTGCTGCTGATGACATTCCAGACACACGGATCGGTGGTGAGCCGTCCGGCCGGCGTCATCGCGGCTTCCGTGAGGTTCGTGGCAGGAGATGCAGGTCAGAGTCTTCGACTTCTGATAGCACTGACTTCGACGCAACTGTTCCACATGCCCCGCGATTCGAAGATCGTTGTCCGGCTGCCGCTTTCGAAACTCCAGTCGGTACTCGCTTAGCGGCAGCCCCGGCCGGAAGTCCTCAGGCCGCCGGCCTCGGATGGTCGCCTGCACTTCGCCGTTCAGGTGGCATTGAGCACACACGTCTTCGGACAGTTCCCGCGGCAGACGATTAGGATTCACAATCGTCAGATCGTCGCGGGATTCGTCGAAGTCACCGGCCGCTCGCTGTGCCGCGTGCAGTTCGCCGGGACCGTGGCAGCGCTCACACCCGATCGACATCTCGACGATCCGGTATCGCAGCCCGCTGTGTTCCGGCTTTTCGCTGTGTTCCAGCTTTTCGACGTGGCCGGAATGACAATACAGACAGCCGCTGCGAATGACGCGACCGAAGCCGGCCTGGTCGGCGGAGTCATAGCCCGGCGACAAATCCCAGTGCTCACTCGCGGCAAACCAGGTCACCGGGGATTCCACTGAAAACCATCGTCTTCGGTCAGGTACGACCGCGCGACGTGGCCCGATCCGATTTGATAGGCGATGGCGTGAGCCTGCAGTTCCGGACCCGGCCCATCCGCCTTCAGGACGGATTCGCGGTGCCACATCGTGTCGCCGTCGTACTCCACCCGGTAACTGCGGCGCGACAGGGATGGTTCACGGTGGCTTCCGGAGGCTGACCCGCCTTCGTCACGCGCCAGCGACTGACTGTGCTGCGTCGTGAGAAACGACGCGTGCTGCTGTTCGTGGCATTCGCGGCAGGCGTCGCTTCCGATGTAACGAACGCCGGATTTCGTGTTCAGGTACGGACTTTCCGTACGCGGCAGCTTCGCGGATACGCCAGCACGGATTCGGTCGGTCGGCGACTGCGGGTTCGGGGCGGCGACCGGCGTGTGAAGTCGTCCGGAACGAACCGCGACCGCGATCGCGATGACCGCCGCGACTGCCAGCAACACCGCAAAAGGAAACCAGGAACGCCGTCCGTTCGGCCGTTCATGCTGAGAACCGTCGGTTTCCGAAGTGTCAGAAGATTGAACCATACGGCAATCGTACTCAATCGTTGCAGCCCGCAGGCAGGCATTTGGGGTCGATTTCAGGACGTCGTTCCGAAGCTTCGCGGATCAACCGTGCAGGGTCAACAATTGTCTGACTCGGAAATCGCGGTGCGACGGAAAGTGCTCGGTGCGACCAGTACCAGACTCCATCCAACCGTCAACAGAATTTCACCAGGTATTTTCACCTGACTGAAGATACTAGGGTCGAAGTTTGATCGCCGTGCAGGCGATCACACGAGGGGAGGGCGTCCGGGCACCGGGAGTTCCCTGTGCGTCGCCCTCCCCGCGATCGAACGCCTGAACGGCATTCGATCGGCGACCCTCCCGTTGAAACGGGAGGGTGAAGCAATTGTCGCTCTGCATTGGTCAATTCTCATCTGCCGATCGCTTTAGTTTTGCCGACCGCAAACACGCAGTCGCGCCAGCGTCCTCCGAGCAAAGCGTTCGCGCATCCACCTCTTCCAGCGCAGCGTCGGGGTGAGGTCGCACCAGCAAAGCGAAGTGCGGGAGAGGGCCGCACGCGCGATCAGGTTGCGGTCAGCGCAGCGGGAAGCTCGCCAATCGTCTGCCGCGTGGTAGACTTTGCTCGAAGCGTCGCCAGCTCCCGGAGCCATCATGTCACAGTCAGATTCCCAACAATCCCGCGCCGATGAAGAGCCCGCGCCGACGGTTCTTGCGGCGCTGCGCGGGCAGCGGGAAGGTTTGTCGTGGTCGGCCGCTCGAAGGCTGCTGCAGTCACATTGCGTGGCGATCAATGGAGTTCTGTGCGTCGACGAAGCTCGACGACTGACGCCCGGTGAGACACTCAGCATCGGAACCCATCCGTTCCCGGCTCCGCCTTCCGATGATGATGTGGCGGTGCTGCACGTCGACCAGGATATCGTCGTTGTCGACAAGCCGTCGGGGATGGTGACGCTGCGCCGGCTTTCGGAACGAAGCTGGTCGGCGGCTCGCCGCGCTGTGGCCCCGACGCTCGATGAAGCCGTGCCGCGTCTGATCGCACGTCACGCCGCGGATCGGCGCGGCACGAAACTCCGGCAGCGTCGGCCGCAGTTGCTGTCCGTTCACCGCATCGATCGTGATACCAGCGGTCTGCTGGTGTTTGCCCGCAACGAGGAATCAAAGCAGAAGATCATTCAGCAGTTCGCCGAACACGCGGCCGTTCGAAGGTACCTGGCAGTGATTCCCGGAACCATCGTCGATCAGACCATTCGTTCGCAGTTGATCCGCGACCGAGGCGACGGATTGCGAGGCAGCACCTCCGACACGTCAATCGGCCAGCACGCGGTGACTCACGTCAGCACACTGCGGCGCGTCGGGGAATACAGCGAACTGGAATGCCGGCTGGAAACCGGCCGGACGAATCAGATTCGCATTCATCTGGCGGAATTGGGTCATCCCGTCTGCGGCGACATCAAGTATCGCGGACCTGTGGGAGTTCCCGGCATGGAAGACTTCAGCAACGCACCACGGCTGGCTCTGCACGCGGCGGAACTGCGGTTCGTTCATCCGACGACCGGGGAAACCATGCACTTTGAACTTCCCTGGCCGGTTGACATGCGGCGGTTTCTGAATCGCCTGCAGGCCGGGCGACGGTGATGTCGGGCGGGGGATGGATGGTCTTGTAGCTCCGCCTTTTGATTTCAGATTTCAGATCTGAGATTTCAAATCGATAATCGCAAGTTTCAGATCTGAGATTTCAAATCTCAAGTTTCAAATCTCAAGTTTCAAATCGCTAATCTCAAGTTTCAATTCGCAAACTGAAAACTGACTCATTGCCATCCAAACACAAACGTCAGAAGCCTCGAAAGCAGCCTGTTCCGTTTCGAAAGCACTCTGTTCCGCTTAGCGAACGTGTGGAATTGCATGCGGACTCCGGAGCGTCCGCCGTCGAACCGGTGGAATCGCTGGCTCCTGACCCCGCGGCGCCGATTCCGGCAGTCTTCGTGAAGAACCGGATTTCTCACACGGCGGTTTTCCGAAAGCAAATCGATCGCGTTGATGGCGCGAAGCCGGGTGATCTGGTTGCCGTTTACGCATCCGGCGGGCAGCTTCTGGGTTACGGGCTGTACAATCCGCGCAGCGAGATGGCTTTGCGAATGCTGTGGCGCGGTGATGAACTTCCGACGATTGATTCCTGGGATGAAAAACTTCGCGGCGCTGTGGCACTGCGCCGTGACGTGCTGAAGCTGGATCAGCACACGGACACGTACCGCATTGTTCACGCCGAATCGGACGGCCTGCCGGGACTGATGATCGACAGGTTCGGCGACGTGATTTCCGCGGAAGTGTTCAGTCTGGGCATGTATCGTCGAGCGGCGGCACTGCTGAACCGGCTGGCTCCGATGGTCGAAGCGAAGCACATACGTGTGCAGACGAGTCCGCAGTTTTTGTCGCAGGAAGGATATGATCCGCCGGCGATCGCGTCCGACGGCTGTCCGTCGCAGGTGACGGTGCAGGAATACGGAACTCGCTTTCGCATTCGGTTTCAGGGCGGACACAAGACGGGCTTCTTCTGCGATCAGCGGGAGAACCGCCGACGCCTGGCCGAGTTCTGCGAAGGAAAAAGCGTACTCGACCTGTGCTGCTACACCGGCGGCTTCGCGGTGCAGGCAAAGACGCTCGGCAAGGCCGACGACGTCACCGGCGTGGATCTCGACGAAGAACCGCTGCAGCTCGCCAGGGAGAACGCCAACCTGAACCAGGCTCGTGTGCGTTTTGTACAATCCGATGCGTTCAACTACATGCGAGACATGATCGCCATCAGCCGGCAGTTCGATGTCGTCGTTCTGGATCCGCCGAAGCTGATTCGATCTCGCGCGGAAATTGAAGAAGGCACTCGCAAACACTTCGCTCTGAATCGACTGGCCATGCGGCTGGTCAAACCAGGCGGTCTGCTGCTGAGCTGCAGTTGTGCGGGACTGCTGCCGGAACAGGAATTCATCAACCTGCTGGTGTCGGCGGCTCGACAAAGCGGCGACGAACTGGAACCCGCCAGCGGCGACCGCCCCGCTCGCCACGCGGCTCGCACGATGCAGATCATCGCCAAAACCGGAGCAGCCCCGGATCACCCGGTCATCAGCACATGCCTGGAAACGGAATACCTGAAGGCCGTCTGGATGGTGATGGGGAGTTGAGAGTTGAGAGTTGAGGGCGGCGCGAGTTAAGGGAATGGAATGTGGAGCGTTGCGACGGGTCACTGCATGTCTTTCGGCCAGTCCGCGACTTCGGTCCATGAGGCGCTGGTCGTGTCGATCAGGCGAGCGAGGACGGTGCCGTTGCTGGTGACTTCCGCCAGCACTTCGGCTCCGTCGGGAACACTGCGAAGCGACGGGCGCAGGTCCGCCAGCCGGTGAACCAGCAGCAACAGGCCACGCTGGTTCACATCATACGTGAACGGAACGAGCCGGATGTTTCGCTGGCGGACGACGGGAACGCACTGTTCCCAGTCGGGCAGTTGAAACTGGTGACTGACCGGAGCAACCATCACCGTCGAATTCTCAGGGACCTGGTTCCAGAAGTTTCCGTTCAGCGCGTCCGCCCAGTATCCGGCTTCCAGAGGAGGAGACGTCGGCGATGCGGACTGAATCGCGCGTCCGGCGACGTTGTAGAAGTCCACCGCGCAGGGCCCCGGCACTGGAGTCGCCAGCACCAGATCCGCGGCGATCAGCAGCAGACAAGCGGCGGCAAGTCCGGCGCCCGTCCGCGTCACGAGCGGATTCGCATCAGAGGTTGTTCGCTTCAATGATGTCTGCAGCACCTGAACCGTTCGAACGATGCTGCGTCCCGCCAGCAGACTCAGAGGCGGCATGATGACCAGATACAAACGCGTGCCGTCGTAAACCGGAGTTCCGGGAATGGCAAACACAATCATCGGCCAGACAACAGACAGGCTGAGCAGCAGGTCGTCGCGATCGAATTCGGGCCGCCGCGTCAGAACCCGCCAGCCGATCGGCACGAACACGGCCAGCGGTACAGTCACGGCTGTCATCACGAACGAAAAGTGCCAGGGCACGGCCTTGTCCGTGAATCGATGCCCGAAATACCACGTGTAAAGCGTCAGCCGCTTCGATGCCTGCACGAAATACGCCAGCGTGTTTTCCCACGGAGCCAGCCACAACCACGGCCAGCCGACAAAGAACACCGCTCCACCGACAATTCCCCAGAGCACGACAGGCCGGATCGCTCGCGTTCGGTACCGCCAGAGTGCCCAGATGCAAAGCATGGGAGGAAACAGAATGGCCTGGATTTTTGTCAGCAGCAGAAGTCCCAGGAACAGGCCGGAGACTGCTGCCTGCCTGGTTGTGGGCGGTTTGTCTGCGGTCCACCAGGCCAGAATCGGGACCAGCGCCGCCAGCCATGCCAGTGACGTCAGCGTTTCCAGAGACGCCAGTCGCGCGTGTCCGACAACTCGCGGCATCAACATCAGAAACACGGCCGCGGCGACGGCGGTGCCGACGCCGTATCGCCGCCGGGCGAACTCCGTCAGCAGCAGTACCGTCGCCGCGAACGCCATGCACGAAGCCAGCCGCGCGGCGGGAATGTTCAGCGGCGACGCTTCGGCACCGGAAATCAGCCAGGCCGTGGCTTCGTGAGCGGCTCCCAGGCACAGCCTTCCCAGCGGTGGGTAATCGGCCATGTATTGTTCGTCGCCGAAGACATCCTGCGCGGCAGACGGAGTCAGCAGCAGCGGTCCGTGCTGCAGTAATGCGTCGAAAAGATAGATGCCGTGCGAGACATTGATCGGTTCATCCAGCGTCACACCCGGTCCGGCGGGCAGCGACGAATCGACCAGTCCGTGATTGATGCGAGACGCCGCGAGCAGGAAGGCAACGGCAGCAAGAGTCATCGGCGTGACGTATTGCTGAAGTCTCATCTTCATTCGCTCAGCCGAAATCGACGGATCGCGGAGCACACTGCAACAATCAGACAGAAGGGGAACGCGATCGTCGCGTTCAACCATTCGCCCGGAATGGTCCACGAAACCTCGTGGTTGCGGGCGAAATTTCCTGTGCCCGCTCATTCGCCCCGTTGTCAGCTTACGTTCGCGCAAAAGAAAATGCCGGAAGAAGGTCGTTCATTTCGGTGGAAACCGGAACAACCTTCTTCGCGGCAGTTTTCGGGCAACACCGTTCGAAGCGGAACGGGTGTCTTGATCAGCCGGCCAATCAGGCCAACTGCTTTCTTCGGCTGACGAGCGTCCGGATGCGTTCTGCCAGCAGAGCGGCGTCGAACGGCTTGCGGAACGTTTCGTTGAAGATTGTGCGATCGAAACCTGAAGCGTTGTCTTCGTCGCTGAGCAGTCCAATGAGCACGGTTTCGGCGTACTCGTTGTTCTTCTTCAGGTTCTGAGCAATCATCAGGGCTTCTTCGCGTCCCATGACGAAGTCCACCACCACGCAGTCGGGGTGAATGGATTCGGCCTGGATGCCGGCTTCAAATCCGCTGGCCGCGATTTCGATCTTGAAGTCATCGTTGGCCATCATTTCGCCAAGACTCGTGCGAGTCATGCCGTCGGAACCAACAAGCAGAATCTTGCCCATCGCTTCGTCTTCCAGCTCGCCAAGAGGCATGCCGTGTTCCTTCAGAAAGCGAATCAGATGTTCGCGGGGAATACGGCGGTCCTGGGAACCGGGGATTCGATATCCTCGAAGGCGTCCGGAATCGAACCACTTCGAGACGGTGCGGGGGGCAACTTTGCAGATCTTTGCTACCTGTCCAGTAGTGAAGATCGTTTTCATGGGCGGGCTCTCCAATCAGTTCTCACTTAACAACCCGGGATTTCGTCATGATTTCCCAGGTCGTCACCCCCTGAGTTTCTGAATGCGTGGTCGGCTCACAGAGCCCAAACTGTCGTGAAACCACTTCAGAGGTTGCGGGTCGGGGTAGTGACAGGGGTCCATTTTGGGATGCGTGCGGCGCACCCCCTGTGCCTTCACAAGACACATTTTCGGAAGGAAAGCCTTGTTCGAAGTCTGCGGTTCCGCCTGGGACTCACGCATCTGCCGCAGAATCGCCTCCTGCTGCGTCGAACGCTGACTTACCCCCCTGGCGACCGCGTGACCGGTGTGTTGTTTGCCTCCCTGCAATGAGAATCGCTTACTCACTGCCACCACGGCATGACAATCGCCTGAGTGATTTGTCGTCATGCCGATGGGGACGACTTTAACCTTCTTAACAGAGCTGCACTGGCTGACGACTGACCTGTCAAGATCAGTTGCGACGAAATGACACGTAAAGTTGCCTTCCTGTCCTTCCCAGAATACGCATCGCTCCGAAAAATCAGCCGACATGACCGGGCGCAGTCGCCCGAAGCTTTGCCAGTGTTCGCGGTCGGCAGAGTCAACTCAGACCGGATACGTCGCAGAACCTGACGCGCTTGCAGCGCGGAAAATTCTTGTGACGGAGTGGCGCGCTTCGCCGATCAGATCGACGCGCGCTCACTTTTCCCGTTCCCGGAAACGCGCGAGATCTGCAGCACGGTGTCGAATGCAGGGCCGTGTCGCCGCATTCAGCCCGGAGGCCCGTCGATGTGTTTTGAAGAGCGAAGCGCGGACAAAGCACAGCATCGCCAAAGCGATCCCGGCGGCGACGGCGGCGTACACCACCCGCGAACTATGTCACGGTGATGTAACCGGCCCCCGATTGCTTGTAAGTGGCGACCAGGTCGGACTGTTCGATGACGTACGGAAATGCGATTTCCGCTCCGTCTTTCACAGCGCCCTGGTGAGCGGCGAAGTACGTGCCCTTCGGCGCGCGGAAGACGTACATGTACTGCGTAGAGAACCCCAGCAGCGCAACGGCCTTCGGCGGCTTCGGTTTGCCAGCGTCGGTCCAGGGAAAGGCAAAGATCAGTCGGCCCCCTGAAATCGGCTGGCCCTTTTCGTCCACGACCCACTCACCCGACTTGAACGGATTCAGTCCCTCGGCTTTGACCGCACCGGGCAGGACTGATGTGCAGTGGACGAACACCTGTTCGGCTCCCAGCCGAGACACCGACCAGTCTGTCTTCTTTTCAGTTTTCAGACCGGATTCGGGTTTGGTCGTCGGTGTCGACAGGGCGTAGAGCATGATCTGGTTCCAGGTGTTTGAACAGGTGGACTCCGCCGACAGGACGACTGCCGCCGCGGCGAACAAGCTTAGATTGCGTTACGCTTATTGCCGGACGAACGCGGTGGCTTGCGAGCCGAAATCGATCGATGCCGGTCGAAACTCCGCCGGTTCTGCCGGATCGGCGGATTGAACGAAGCGAGTGCTCACGGACGCGGGGCCGACGACCGGCGATCCAAACCCAGCGGTCGCCGGACGTTGCCACGAAACCGACAAGCGGCACCGCGCGTCGAGGTAAAATCCCCGTCGGAGATTTCCCACCGTGCATTCCACCGGCGGATGTCACAACCGCTGAATGAACAGGCGGCGCTTCCGCAATTCCATTCGCGTTCCGAACCGCGCGGGCAGCGTCGCCGGCTTCCGCTGACTACTCGACCGTCGAAGGATCAAGCCCCGGCAGACCGTCGATGCTGACGGCGTTGTTGTCCTTCACATAGTCCCGCAGTGAGGTCGTCCCTTTGCGATCGGCCCATTCCGTCAACTGGGCTCGCTGTCCCTGAAATTCGTACAGCGGCACTCCGAATCCGCACGAATCGGAAATTCGATGGCAGTGAATACGCACGAAGCACCGCAGACCGCTGTAGGCCGGAAACAGCTCCGCGACGGATGCGAAGTCGGCGTGAGACTGGTCGATCACTTCACCCGATCCATGCAGTCGCACAATTTTCGGAGGGCCATCAAACGCGCAGAACATGACGACGATGCGGCCGTTTTCACGAACATGGGCCACCGTTTCGATCCCGCTGCCGATCAGATCGCAATACACGATCGTTCGCCCGTCGACGACCCGCAGCGAATCCAGACCCTTCGGTGACAGGTTGACAAAACCCTGCGCGGAAAGCGGAGCCGTCGCCACAAAGTACACGTGCTGGGCCTGAATGAAGTCACGCAGGCGATCATCGATCTCAGCGTATGTCTTGCCCATAGTGCAGTTGCCATCCGGAAAATTCGGAACCCGGCTTCTTGATCGAAAAACGCCACTGCATGTCCGAAGGATTCCACCGGCCGCGATTCCTGAATTGGCGCAGAATATCGTCGGCCGCAAACCACGGCGAGCGTCGGGACTTTCGGAGAGCCCGGGCACGTCTTCCGCCGCAGTGTCCGGGCGAGGTCGAGAAAGCGGAGCGGTGTTCGGGTCAGGAGTGAGCGCGCATGCGGCGTCTTGCCGAAGTGGTCGCGACCGCCAGGGCGATTACCGGGTTCCGGTCGACAGCAGTTGGTCGGCGATTTGCAATGCGGTTTCCGAGCCGGAGATTGGAACGCTGCGGCATTCTTCAAGGTTGCGGAACCAGGTGTGCTGGCGTTTGGCGAATTGCCGCGTGGCGGTCCTGATCTGCTCGACGGCATCCTTCAGGGAAACTCCTTCGCGAATGTGGTCGATCAATTCGCGATAGCCCAGAGCCTGGCGGGCGGTGCGGCCGGGAGGCGGGTTTCGCTGCAGCAGTTGACGAGTTTCCTGAAGCAGCCCGGAGGCCATCATCTGATCCACTCGCCGATTGATGCGGTCTTGCAGCCATTCGCGGGGCGGTTCCAGCCAGAACACACAGCCTGGCCGCTGACCGACGGGCTTCGGGCCGTGATGATGCTGTTCCGACAGTGGCCGACCGGTGATCTCGAACACTTCCAGAGCTCGGATAATTCGCCGCGTGTCGTTCGCGTGCAAGCGGTTTGCCGTGGCGGGATCAATGTCGCGAAGCCGCTGATGCAGCCATTCACCGCCATGTTCGGCGGCCTGATCTTCCAGACGGCGACGCAGCGACCAATCCGCCTCAGGCCCCTGGAAGACGCCTCGCAGCATTGATCGCAGATAAAGTCCGGTGCCGCCCACAAACAACGGCACGCGGCCCCGGGCAAGGATTTCGGTCGCGGCGGAACGAGCGGCCTGCAGGTATTCCGCAACGCTGAAATCTTCGGAAGGATCCGCGACGTCAATCAGGTGGTGCGGAACTCTGTCTTGTTCGGCGGCGGACGGTTTCGCCGTGCCGATGTCCATGCCCTGGTAAACGGCCATGGAATCCATCGACACGATTTCGGCGTCCAGCCGTTCGGCAAGAATCAGCGACGCTTCCGATTTCCCAACCGCCGTCGGTCCCGCCAGGAACCAGCAGCGAGTCAGGATGTCGGCGGGAAAGTGCATCGAGTCCGAACGCGGCAAAGGATTTGCCGACCCAGTGGCGTAGAAACAAGCGTTCTTCGAAATGACGCCCCAAACTTCCCGTCGAAGCAAGCACCCGGACCGGCCCGAGCGACGTTGCCGTTGTGTATCGCTGCCGATTCCTGCATGACAGCGCCGCCGCGTCCTGTTCATAACGGCGGCTTGCCGTCGCGGGACGAACTACTGAAAGTTGAATTGCGGCGTATTTTTCGGCTGCACGTCGTCGAAGTCACGAAGCGGAGGAATCGGTCTGGAACCGGATTCCCGATCGAAGGGTCTCGGATTGGGAGCCCATGGTTCCGGCTCCGGACGGAGAGAATCCACATCGTCCCCAATCACTGGTTGCCCGACCTGCAGCATTTGGGTTGCGATCTGAGCGGCACCGGTTCCCGGATATTCGCCCGCGATCCCCTGCAGAATCTGCCTGGCTTCGGCCAGCTTTTTCTCAGCCTGCAATCGAAGAATGTCGGCGTCGGTGGACTTCAGAGCCTCCTGCAGTTCCGCTTCGTTCATCAGCGCGGCCTTGCGTTGTTGAAGTTCCAGGTATTGCTGACGCAGCGAGTCGGTGGATGGAAGTGCGTCACGTTCCGAAACATCCGGTGCCGTCAACGAATTCAGGATATTGGATTCCGGCGACTGAAGCGGCGCAGGTTCGAGCGCGGGTTCATCGAACCGCGGGGCTTCATCGAACAGTGCCGGGAATTCCTGAACCGCGGCAGATGCTGGTGACGGCGGGTCATTCTGCTTGGTCACCGGCAATTCCTGAGGCACAGCGCGATGCGTCGCAATGAAAACGAAGACAGTTCCGGCAAGCAGAATCCAGGGGAAAGACTTCATTGTCGAGCACTCCATCGATGGTCCAGGGAAAGTGTCACGCGGCATCGCGTTGCTGAACGGGATGATACCGTTCGGCAAGACAGAATGTCCAGAAGTGACTTCCTGCGGCAGCGACGTCTATTCGCCGAATGGCAGCGGAGCAACTTCGTAGCCGGGCCGCATGGCGATGTTCATCAACAGTCCGACCGCGAAGCAGGTGCTGATCAGACTGGAACCGCCGTAGCTGCACAGCGGAAGCGTGGTGCCCGTGATCGGCATCAGTCCGACCGTCATGCTGCTGTTGATCAGTGTCTGAGTGCCGATCATCGTCACAATGCCGACGGCGACCAGTCGCGCCCACGGTTCGTTCGTCTTCGCGGCCGCGGTCAGTCCTCGAAACACAAGTGTCGTGTACAGCAACAGCAGCAGTCCAATTCCCGCCAGTCCGTAACGTTCGCCGATGACGGACAGGATGAAGTCGGTGCGAGCGGCGGGAAGGCGGTAAGCGGTCGAATCCTGAGTGATCGGTTCGTCGTGAGTGATGCTGCCGCCGAGGCCGCCCAGAGCCAGCACCTGTTTGGACTGGTGCAGATGAAATCCGTCGCCGGACGGAGTGGGTCCGCCATCCTTTTGTGTGAAGACCATCACCACGCGCGATCGCTGCTCACTGGTCATTTGCTGCCACAGCAAAGGCAGCAAGAGAATTCCGGTGGCCGCCGCGGCCAGCAGATGCTTCCCGTTGGCTCCCGCGGCGAACAGCATTGCAAACAGAATCGGCAGGAACAGCATCGCCGTGCCCAGGTCCGGTTCGCGAAGAATCAGCAGCAGCGGAACCAGAGTGATCACAAACGGCGGAATCAGCCCGGCCAGAGTCTTCTGGTTTTCGCGATACATCAGGTAATGGGCCAGCGCCATGATGAAGGCCAGCCGAGCCGGTTCGCTGGGCTGAAAATCCATCAGTCCCAGCGGTATCCAGCGGCGCGAACCGTTGATTGGCGCCATGAACAGAACCACGACCAGCAACAGCACGCATCCCAGATAAAACCACGGGCTCAGGTGTCTCAGATTTCGATATGGAACAGCCGTCACGGCCAGCATTGCGGGCCAGGCCAGCACAATCCAGATCAACTGCCGTTCGAACAGCTTCGACGGACCGTAGAGCTGGTCCGCTCGATGAAGTCCCAACAATCCCGCCACCGTGATCAGCAGGCACGGGATCAGAATCAGCAGCGGAAGTTGTCGAAGCTGGAAGGGCACGGGTTGGGAGTTGAGAGTTGAGAGTTGACGGTTGACGGTGGACGGTTGACGGAAGCGCCACTTGTTGGCGGCGCGGGATTGGTGCTTTCCCGTCAATCTCTGACGACTTCCGACAGGATATTTCCGTCGACGAATCTTGTGGAGATCTGATCGCCGACGGTGACATCACTGACGGAACGCAGCAGCCTGCCGTCGACGGTGGTTGTCAGCGAATAGCCCCGGCCGAGCACTTTCAGCGGGCTCAGGGCGTCCAGTGAAGCGGCTGTGGAAGCAAGTTTCTGCTGCAGTCGTTCGTGCAGCAGCCGGACACTGCGCTGGAGGCGATCACTGTATTCGTCGCAGAGCTGCCGGCGTTCATCGATCATCGTCTGAGGCCGCTGGAAGACGCTGCGACTT